>JAAVYX010000195.1 GCA_022791355.1 Clostridiales bacterium
ACAAACCTCATACTGACGTATTCGATCCGTTCTTTTTCCTTCTGTTCGAGTACTCCCAGTCTCCCGACCGGTCTCCTCTCCCAAATGAATCTTTCGGGTCCTATCTCTTCGTTGTTTAATTTCCAAGGTCCTGCTGCGCCCGTATCTCTCGGGTGCTTAAACAGAATACCATCCCATTCCCCTTTTGTCAACAAAGAATTTCATATTTTTTTGAAATTCTTTCTCTTTTTCCAAAATAGTGGGGAAATCCAGGACAGCGGTTCAAAAAATTGGTTGTTTTGTCCTGCTTTTAATGGAATGAATAAACAACATTATTCTATCCGGAAAAGCGGGTTGTATTCCTTTTTTCTTTTTGTTATTATGATACATAATAGAATGGTATAGAGTAAGGAAGGATAAGCATGCCGATTAAAATACAGGATACGCTGCCGGCGGCCCGCACGCTGGAATCGGAAAACATCTTTGTGATGACCGAGCACCGCGCTTCTCATCAGGACATTCGCCCTCTGCGTATCGCTATACTCAATTTGATGCCCACCAAGATCGATACCGAAACCCAGCTTTTGCGGCTTTTGGGGAACACGCCTCTGCAAGTGGAGGTCGAGCTTTTACAGACCGCCAGCCACACGCCGAAAAACACCTCCGCCGAGCACCTGCTGGCCTTTTATAAAACCTATTATGATGTAAAGGAGCAGCGCTTTGACGGGCTGATTATCACCGGCGCGCCTATTGAGCATCTCCCCTATGAGGAGGTGCATTACTGGGAGGAACTTTGCGAGATTATGGAATGGTCCAAGCGAAACGTATATTCCACGCTTCATATATGTTGGGGCGCACAGGCGGGACTGTATTATCATTATGGTCTGCAAAAACGTATGCTGCCGAAAAAGCTGAGCGGCATTTATCCCCACCAGCCTATGCTGCCCTTTCACCCTCTCATGCGGGGCTTTGACGACTTCTTTTACGCCCCTCACTCCCGGCATACCGAGGTAAAGGCCGCAGATATCGCCAAGGTAGCCGACCTGGATATTCTGGCCGAATCGGAGGAGGCGGGGATTTACATCGCCGCCGACCACGCCTGCCGGAAATTCTTCGTTATGGGCCACGCGGAATACAGCCGCATGACCCTTGCGGGCGAGTACAGCCGGGACGTGCTCAAGGGCCTGGAACCGGCGGTTCCGGCCAACTATTTTCCGGAAGACGATTCGTCCCGCAAGCCAATGATGCTCTGGAAGTCTCACGCCAATCTCCTTTTTGCCAACTGGGTCAACCACATTGTTTACCAGCATACCCCCTTTGATCTTTCGCAGTTAGGATAATCGCAGCTTATATTCTATAAAACCGGCGCGCATCCAATCGGCATGCGCGCCGACACATTATGAGGGGGCGTTTTTATGCCAAGCCGACCGGGATTGGAATGGACCTTTGACACCCAGGCGGAAAGCTATGCAAAAATGCGGCCGGGCTATACGGAGGCCCTGTACCGGGATCTTTTTCAATACTGCCCGGTAGACGCCGCAAGCCGCGCCCTGGAAATTGGTATTGGGGGCGGACAGGCTACCCAGCCGGTTTTACAGACCGGCTGTCAGGTTACCGCCGTGGAATACGGCGAGCGTTTTACAGCCTTGTGCCGCCGGAAATTCCATTCGTTTCCCCAGTTTTCCGTTGTTACCAGCCGATTTGAAGACTTTACTTGCGAGGACCAAACCTACGATCTGATTTACTCGGCCTCAGCCTTTCACTGGATTCCAGAGGACTTGGGCTACCCTAAGGTCTTCGCCATGCTCAAAAAGGGCGGGACCTTCGCCCGCTTTGCCAATCACCCCAGCAGGGATAAGAGTCAGGAGGCGTTGCATCAGGCCATACAAAAGCTATACGACGTATATATGCCCGATTCCCACGCTCCTCACGAATACGGTTTAGAGGACGCGCGGCGGCGGGCTATGCTGGCTAAACGGTATGGGTTTTCGGATATAGATTACAAGATCTATGAGCGGACGCGGATTTTTACCGCCCAATCCTACGTGGCTCTTCTGGGCACCTATTCGGATCATATCGCTCTGGAGGAAAGGGTTAGAAAAGCCTTTTTTGCCGCAATCGAGGATACGATAGAGGCTTTTGGCAATCAAATTATTCTAAAGGATACCATCGACCTACAGCTTGCCAGAAAACCCTAAGAACTGCTGAAAAGGCGGGTCTCTCGATAGAGAGACCCGCCTTTATCGACGCTGCTTCTTATCCAGAGAGCAACTCCCGCAGCTCCCCCAGTATAACCTTCTCCCGGCGAGAGACCTGTACCTGCGTCATGCCCAGCTCGGCCGCCGTTTCGGTTTGGGTTTTGGAGCCGAAGTAACGCAGGGTGATGAGCTTCCGGTCCCGCTCGGATAGGGCGGCGATCACTTCTTTCAAGGCCAAAGTATCCGATATGGCCTCCTCGGTATCGGGGGCGGGTAAGTCCAGCTCGCAGACCCCGTCCTCCCCCTCGTAGGTAAGCGATAAGGCCGGCAGTCCGGCGCAGACCGCCTCGGCCGCCTCCTCAGGCGTTACCTGCAAGGCCTCGGCCAGCTCGCCTACCGTAGGCTCCCGCCCCAGGACCTTTGTCAGCTTCTCCTTTTCCCGCCCCGCCTTCAAAGACAGTTCCTTTAAACTCCTGCCCACCTTGACCGTACCGCCGTCTCGGAACAGCCGGCGAAGCTCCCCCAGAATCACCGGCACGGCGTAGGTGGAAAACTTGAGTCCTCGGCTGAAGTCAAAGCCGTCGGCCGCCTTGCAAAGCCCCATACAGCCGGCCTGATACAAGTCGTCGTACTCCACGCCCCGGCCGGTAAAGCGATGACAGCAGGCATGGACCAGTCCCAGATTATCGGTAATAAAGGTATCCCGGTCAAAGTCCGCCGGCCGCTTTTTTTCCTCGGACTCGCTTTGGACATCGCGCTGCGGGGCCGGCGGCCGGACGTCCGCCAGCCTACTCATGCAGACCCGCCCGCAGACTCAACTGCTTTTGCAGGGTGACGACGGTTCCCTTCCCCGGCTTGGAACGTACCTGGAGCTTGTCCATAAAGCTCTCCATAACGGCGAAGCCCAGTCCCGCCCGTTCGCCGCCGGCGGTGGTAAACAGCGGCTCCATGGCCTGTTTGACGTCCTCGATGCCGCAGCCCGTATCCCGGATGACGATGCGGATCTTTCGCTGCTCATAGATAGAAACGGTTATGTAGATTTTTCCCAGGGTCTGACGGTAGGCGTGTACGATGCAGTTGGTCACCGCCTCGGAAACGGCCGTCTTGATATCGCTCAACTCCTCAATTGTGGGGTCAAGCTGGGCGATGAAGGAGGACACCGCCACCCGGGCGAAGCCCTCGTTGGCCGACCGGGACAACAGGGTCATCCGGCACTCATTGATGGCTTTCACGCCCGTCCCCTCCCTTCTCAATCTTGGCCAGCTTTTCCAGCCCGGCCAGCTTCATGACCTTGTAAATGTGGGGCGGCGTGTTGCTGACGTGCAGCTCGGCCCCGGTCTGCTGCAGCTTACGGTACCGGCCCATGACCAGGCCGATGCCCGAGCTGTCCATAAAGGTGATTTCCCCGAAATCCAGAATGAGTAAGGTGGGCATGTCGCGTTCGATAGCCGCGTCGATGTCCTCCCGGATGCCTCTGGCCGCATGATGGTCCAGCTCGCCGCTGAGGTAAGCTGTAACCACCTCGCCGGAGGTTTCGATTTTAACCGGCATTTTTGATACACCTCTGTCCTTTTTAACTTCCGATCTGTCCTTTTTACTTCTGCATACGATTGGCTGGCATCTGTTTGAACAGGCTCTTTTGACCATGCAACGCGGTTGTCTTGGTCAAAAATCCTGGTCAAACGCGCGAATGACATGCAATTTTCACTTGGAAGCTGGTCTTATCTCAAAAAAGCCCGTCATTCCTCTGGTTATCAAACATACGCCAACCCGGCCGCCGTGCCTGTCCTGCATGGCGCGCCGTTAGATTCAGAGCTTGTTTGAAAAATCGGATTCGACATGCTTGTGTCAAGAAACAGCTGCTCGCCGGGCAGAAAATCCTTGAGCCCTGACGTTTGTCGCCATTCAGTCTCCTATCCCTGCACATAAATCTGTCATTTCCTCTATTACCTAACAAGCGCTAAATCTGAAACGAAAAAAATCCCCTATCCATAAGGATAGGGGATTTGCGCTGCGATTGCGCGAAAAGCCGGTCGTCGAGAGACTACTATTTTTGTTTTCCGCCAAAGAAATCCAGGGCTTTTTGCCGGATAGCGCCGGCCAGATAGAAGGATCCGCAAATCAGGATGGGACCGCCGGCGGCGTTTTGGTCCGCGAGGGTCAGAGCCTGGGCATAGGAAGCGGCCGGCGTTACATGGTTACAGTACCTCCCTGCGGCCCGGGCCAGGGCGGCGGCGGTGAGGCTGCGGGGGTTGTCCCGCACC
>JAAVYX010000196.1 GCA_022791355.1 Clostridiales bacterium
TCATATTCTACACATAAGGGGGTCCACTGCGTCAAAAATGCTGGGAATACACAAAGTATTCCCGCGCTTTTTTTCTTGTGGCCACTCGTCCTGTGCGAAAATTCCGTCAATTCCTCTATTTTCTAACAAGCCCTAGCATAAGTGCAAAACAAACTTTTTTAGCAGCACGCCTGCATAGGACGGCCACAAAATGACGGATAAAGGAGGCGATTGCCATGCCGGATACGCAAAGCGTCCAAGGACGCATCCATTCGGTGGAAACCTTCGGCGCGCTGGACGGGCCGGGCATCCGCTATGTGGTCTTTTTCCAGGGCTGCCCCCTGCGCTGCCTCTACTGCCATAATCCCGACGCCCTCTGTCCCACCGACGGGACGGTGAAAACCGCCGAGGCGGTGGTAAGAGAAATTGAGCGGTATACATCCTTCATCCAGTCCGGCGGGGTGACCCTTTCGGGAGGAGAGCCCCTGGCCCAGCCCGAATTTGCCTTGGAGATCCTGCGCCGCTGTCAGTCCATGGGACTGCATGTGGCGGTGGATACCTCGGGCGGCGTGGGATTGGAGGCCTGCCGGCCGGCGGTAGAGGAAGCCGACCTGCTGCTGCTGGACATAAAGGCCCTGGACGACAAGCTTTGCCGGGAGCTGACCGGCCGGAGCAACGAAAACGCCCTGCGGATTCTGGATTTGCGGGAACAGCTGGACCGGCCGGTATGGATCCGCCACGTGTTGGTGCCGGGGTATACTCTGGATACCGGACGTCTGACCGAGCTGGCCGATTTTCTCACCGGCTACACCTGTGTGGAGCGGGTGGAGCTGCTGCCCTTCCACAAGATGGGAGAATATAAATGGGAGACGCTGGGCCGGCTCTATCTGCTCTCCCATACCCCCGCGCCCACGGCCGAGGAGACGGCGGCGGCTAAAGGGCTGTTTCTCGACCGGGGCCTGCCGGTGGTTTAAGGCCGGGCCTTCAGACTGGTGGATAAGAAAGGCCGTACAGACCGGGAAACGGTCTGCATGGCAGCAACAGTCGGTATGCTCCCGGAAGGGGGGGCATACCGACTGTTTGATTGCAGCTTTACATTTTACAAGGGCATACCCTTTGCGAGACGGACAGCCCAAAGCTAGAAAATGCGCTCCCAACCTAATTTTTGATAAATCTTGTTTATCTCGTCCAGCAGCGCAGCGCCGAATACCCATATCTCCTGCCGCCAGGGATGACCTAAATATCCGTTTTGAAAGTCTTCGTCTATAAAGAAATAATAATCGCCATCTGGATAAAAAGAAGGAAAATATGCGTAGTATCCGCCGCCCCAATATCTCTCATCCTCCACCCAAAAGCTTTGCTGCTCGTCCAAATTTTGAGGATCAAACTTGAATGCGCTGTGATACCAGTCTAAAGCGTACCACCTTTTTCCATGTGCGCACAGAATCAGGCTCTTTCTGATGAATGCATCCATCAAATCCCGCTGCTCATCCGTCATATGCTCTATTGCATATACTTCGTACGAACAAGCTATAGTAAAGGGCAGCTTTCCCGTCGTGGGATGATCTTCACGATAATCGCTGCCGGAAGGACGAAATTTAAGCGTCGCAAAAACCTTGTCCCATACCGCGTCATATTCCGGCGTATCGTCTAGTAACAAGGAAACCTCCTAAAACTGTGCCGCGGCTTGTTTGTATGATGCAGCCCGGCGATATGCGGCAGCCTATTTGCGCTTGCCCTGTCGAATCCAAGAAGGCAGCCGGTTCCCTGATGGCTTGCCAGTCCCTGTTTGGACCGTCTGAGCGGGCCACCCGAACGGGCGGCTGCGTTCTCCCGTGAGAGAGGGTAAGCCGCTGCAAAAATGGCCCTGGCCCGTCCCGGTCCGGGCCATTTAAAACGGCAAACCCTGCCGGCAGGGACGGGCGGATATGCGGGCAATAGCCGCTTTGCTACTATTTTTTATAGATTGCCAGAGGCGATCTATAAAAAACGGCCATCCGGGCCGTCCCGGCCCGGGGCCAAATATAATTTAAAGCGCCTGCCCGCGGGAGCGGGCAGATGCGCAAAAAAAATAGCCGCAAAGCGGCTATTTTTTATTCCACGCTCTTCATGGATTCCACCATGTTGATTTTCTGGATGACCCGCGTCATGAGCAGGTTGACCAATAGGGCGAAAAGAGCGGTCATGGCGGCGGCGATGAGATAATTGAACCACCGTACCGACCGGGAAAACATGACCATATCCACTTCCACCGTGGTGATGACGAAGACCAGCAGCAGAGCGCCCAGCAGAAGACCGGCCATAATGCCCAGCGCCGTCAAAATCATATTTTCCCGATAGATATACATAGCGGTTTCGCTGTTATAAAAGCCCAGCACCTTGAGGGTGGCCAGCTCCCGCCGCCGTTCGTCGATGTTGATGGTGGTCAGGCTGAACAGAACGATGAAGGCCAGCGCGCCGGCTGACAGGATGAGTACGACGACTACGATGTCCATGGAGCTGATCATATCGCTGAAATTCTGCCGCAGGCTGGTGTTAAAGTAGGTAGAGGTAACCGCCTTCTCGGCCAGCAGCCGGGTAGAGAGCGCGTCCTCTGCGGCGGACGAGGTGTCCCTTAACTGACAGAGGGCGGCGTTTTGTACCGGGGCCTGACCGGTGAGCTGCTGGTAGAGTTCGCCGGACATATAGACGTAATGCATGGCGTAGTTTTCCGCGATCCCCGCTACCCGGCATTCCAATACCTGATTGTCCGCGTCCTTTAAACGGATAGTATCGCCAACCTTTACCTTGAGCAGGGAGCTGAGCTTTTCGGTAATGACAACCCCGTCGTCCGAGAGGGTCAGGGGGGTATGACCCTTGCGGGTGCGCAGGTCGATAAAATCTCCCACGCGGGAGAGGTCGTTCGGCGACAGCAGGGTGGCGCTCTTCATGCCCGCGTCGTTCATCACGTCCACCGACTTTTGCAAAAAGTACATGTACCGGCCGGTTTCCTCCCGGAGAATCCGGTCGGCGGCAGCCAGATCGTCCGGGCCGGCCTGTTCGTCCAGGCTTACCTGCATGTCGTACTTCTGGATTTCCTCATACTGCTTGATTACGATGGACTGAATAGAGTCCCGCAGGCCGAAGCCAGTGAAGATCAGAGCGGTGCAGCCCGCGATGCCCACCACCGTCATGAGCAGCCGTTTTTTATACCGGAAGATGTTCCGGCAGGTGACCTTTTTGGAGAAATTGATATGTTTCCAGAGCAGAGGAATGCGCTCTAAGAGAATCCGTTTGCCCTCCTTGGGAGCTCTGGGCCGCATAAGGGAAGCGGGAGAACTGAACAGCTCGGTTTGGCAGACCAGGAAGGCGGGCAGTACCGAGCAGAGCAGGGCCCCGGCCGCCGCCCACAGGGAATAGGCCAGATTGTAAGGGGTGGAGGCGGGAGGGAGACGGTAGAGGATGCCGTAAGCGTCGCAGATGATCCAGGGAAACAGCTTTTGCCCGAACGCCAGACCGACGACCGTACCGGCCGAGGCGGCCAGCCCGGAATAGAGCAGGTACTTGGCGGCGATGGCCCATCGTCCGTATCCCAGGGCCTTGTAGAGCCCGATAAGCTCCCGGTCGTCCTCCACCATGCGGGTCATGTTGGTCAGACTGACCAGGGCGGCCACTAGGAAGAAGATTAGGGGGAAGACCAGACCGATGGCGGCGATGCGGTCGGTATCCTGTGCGTAACCGGCGAAGCCCTCGTTTTTGTCCAGGTCCAAAGCGATCCATTGGGGCTCCTCCAGGGAGTCCCGGGTCTTCCTAGCGTCGGCCAGCTTCTTCCGGGCGTCGGCCAGCTTTTCCTTTGCCTCGGGGGACTGGGCGTCGTATTCGGCCTGGGCCTGAACCAGCTCCCGCCGGCTGTCGGCCAGCTTTTGTCTGGCGTCGGCCAGTTGGGCCGCCCCGTCGGCTTTGGCGGCCGTCAGCTCGGCCAGCCCGGCGGCGTACTCCCGCCGGCCCCTTTCCAGCTCTTCCTGACCCGCCGCCAGGACGGCTTCCCCGGCCTCCAGCTGGTCGGAGCCCGACTGCCAGGCGGCCAGATTTTCGGCGTAAAGGTCCCTGCCCGTCTCCCACTGGGTCAGTTGTTCCGCATACATCGGCTCCAGGGCGGCCAGCTGGGCCGACAGTTCTCCATACTGCGGGCTTTCGGGGGAGAGCTGGTCCAGGGCGGCCCGCAGAGCGTCGATTTGACCGGCCAACTGGTCCAGGGCTGCTTTACCCGACGTTATCTGTGACTCGGCGGCGTCCAGGGCCGCCTTGCCCTCGTCCGACTGCCGCCGGCCTTGGGCCAGCTGGGCCGACTTTTCGGTTATTTCCTTTTCGGCGGCCTCCAAGTCCCCTTTGGCCTTGGCCAGCTGATCCTCGGCCGCCCCGATCTCGGTATCGTATTTGTCCTGCTGACGGTCCAGCTCCCGCCGCCCGTCCTCCAAAGCGGCCCAGCCGTCGGTCAACTGGTCCTCGGCCTCCAGCAGCTCCTTTTCCCCGTCGGTAAGCTCTGCCTCGGCCTCGGCCAGCGCATCGTCGGCCTCTTTGCGCATGGCGGCCAGACGCAGGGGAGCGCGCTGTTCCGCCGTTTCGTCCAGCCGGTCGGTGAGACGGCCGATGCGCTCGTCATATTCGTCGGTAAAACGGGAGAGTCCGGCGGCGGTCCTGTCCCGCAGCAGCACCTCGGTGTGGACCGGCAGGGTGAAGTTTTCCTCGGGCAGAAGGACGAACCCGTCCAGCGACCCGCTACCCTTGGCGCTGCTGCCCCGCTGAAGGGATATGTAGGCGGTGGAGCGGACGCCGCCCACAACGGTGTATTCCAGCCGGGACAGGGTCTCCTCCATGTCCGGGTCTTCCTTTACATCGATTTGGAGCTTGTCGCCTATCCGGCATCCGCCGAACTCCAGCAGGCGCTCGTCGACCAAACATTCGCCGGCCGTTTCAGGCAGGCGGCCCTCCATGAGAATCGGCAGCTCCAGCGCGGACTCCCGGCCCTCGGCCGCCGCCTGGATATCCAGGGAACGGAAGCGGACCAGCAGCCGGTTGTCGTCGGCCTGGACAAATCCGTCGGCTGTGTAAAGGGGATTTAGGACGGTTTCCTCTCCCGCCGCCTGTTCTAGGGCGGCCAGATCGGCGCTGTCGAAGCCGGCGGTGGAGAGCAGCCGGACGTCGGCGGCGTGATAATCGTCAAAATACTTGTCCACCGTCAGCCGCATATCGGGACTGGCGGCCCGTATGCCCGAAAAAAAGGAGGTTCCAAGTGCGACGATGAGCAGAATGGCAAAAAAACGGCGGGGGGTCTTGCGAATCTGACGGAAATAATCCCGATGGACGGCCCTTTTCATTACCACTCAATCCTTTCCACCGGCAGGGGATTCTGGTTGACTGTGGCGCTTTTCACCTTGCCGTTGCGGATTTTGACGACCCGGTCGGCCACTGGGGTGATGGCCTGGTTGTGGGTGATGACCACCACCGTCATACCGGTCTGGCGGCAGGTTTTGTGGAGCAGCTCCAGCACCTGACGGCCGGTGGCGTCGTCCAAAGCGCCGGTGGGCTCGTCGCAGAGCAGGAGCTTGGGGTTTTTGGCCAGGGCCCTGGCGATGGAGACCCGCTGCTGCTCGCCGCCCGAGAGCTGAGCGGGGAAGTTGTCCATACGGTCGGCCAGCCCCACGTCTGTCAGCACCTGCCGGGGGTCTAAAGGATCCCGGCAGATTTGTACGGCCAGCTCCACATTTTCCAAAGCCGTCAAATTCTGCACCAGATTGTAAAACTGAAAGACAAAACCGATGTCAAACCGGCGGTAGGCGGTCAGTTGCTTTTGGCTCATGTCGCTGACCCGAACCCCGTCCACCAGGATTTCGCCCCTGTCGCAGGTATCCATGCCGCCCAGCATGTTTAAAACGGTGGTTTTGCCCGCCCCGCTGGGTCCGACCACCACTACGAATTCGCCCTTTTCGATTTCAAAGGTGATGCCGTCCGACGCGTGGACAATCACCTCGCCCATTTTATATTCCTTAACCACGTCTTTGAAAGACACATAGGCCATACGGTCGACCTCCCTCGTTGATAGGCCTATTATAATCCTCGAAAGAAGGGGATTGGTAGAAAATTTGTGAACAATACCATTGATTGACAAGGTATAATACGGTTTTACGGGGATGAAATTGTCGCACGCTGCGTTGTCTTCGTTGCCGGCCGA
>JAAVYX010000197.1 GCA_022791355.1 Clostridiales bacterium
GCAACAAGAAGTACATGAACATGAAGCACCTGGAGGCTTCCCTGTAGGATTCCTCCATTGCTGGCTGACTTCATTCATCCCGGAGCCTGCAAACCAATTTGCGCATAACTGTTGACACTACCCCGGCGTAATTTTTATCTCAGCTTACTGAACGCTTCCGGGGCTCTTTTTTTGTACCGTCCTTACAGCGGCGAGTCGCCGCGGACGGTATGCGCGCCTCGCTTTGTGGGGTGCGTTTTTTCGCATCTGCGTACAGGCAAGCATCTTGTTTGCAATCTCTTGGCAAACGTCCGGTCTTGGCCGGGCGGTTTTTTGATTTCAATTTTTATGAATCCTTCCAGCGCTCTTTTTTGTTTGGCCGGTTTTTCTGCCGATAAAATTCGACGGCCGCGTTTATGATATTCGTTCTGACGGCAATCGCAGCCTATAGGTGCGGCTGCGCCGTTTACGGTTTGCGCATCACAGCCATATCCTTTTGTTGGAAGCGGCGAATCGGTCGTTCTTGGTACGGCTTCCGTAAAAATAAGCGCGAAAAGGCGGCTGCTGGAAAGCAGCCGCCTTTTCGTATGCTTAGATTTATTTCGCGTAATCGATGGCGCGGTTTTCGCGGATGAGATGGACCTTGATCTGGCCGGGGTACTCCAGGTCGCTTTCGATGCGCTTGGCGATATCCCGGGCCACGACCACCATCTGATCGTCGCTGACAACCTCGGGCTTTACAATGATCCGAATTTCCCGGCCAGCCTGGATGGCGTAAGAGCGTTCCACGCCCTCGAAGGAATTGGCGATTTCCTCCAGCTTCTCCAGACGCTTGATGTAGTTCTCGATGTTTTCGCGGCGGGCGCCGGGACGGGCGGCCGAAATCGCGTCGGCGGCCTGCACCAGGCAGGCGATAACCGTCTTGGCCTCCACGTCGCCGTGATGGGCGTGGATGGCGTGAACGACGGCCTCGTTCTCCTTGTACTTCTTGGCTACCTCCACGCCCAATTGGATGTGAGAGCCCTCGTGCTCGTGGTCCAGAGCCTTACCGATGTCATGCAGCAGACCCGCGCGGCGGGCCAGGGTCACGTCCTCGCCCAGCTCGGAGGCCATAAGGCCGGAGAGATAGGCTACCTCCATGGAATGGTTGAGCACATTCTGGCCGTAGCTGGTACGGTAGTGCAACCGGCCCAACAGCTTGACCAGCTCGGGGTGCAGATTGTGGAGGCCGGCGTCCAGCATGGCGCGCTCGCCCTCCTGCTTGATGGTGCGGTCGACCTCGGACTGGGCCTTGCGGACCATCTCCTCGATGCGGGCGGGATGGATACGGCCGTCCAAAATCAGCTTTTCCAGGGCGATGCGGGCCACCTCGCGGCGGATCGGGTCGAAGCTGGAAAGGGTGATGGCCTCGGGGGTGTCGTCGATAATCAGGTCTACGCCGGTAGCCGTTTCCAGGGCGCGGATATTCCGGCCCTCCCGGCCGATGATCCGGCCCTTCATCTCGTCGCTGGGCAGGACCACTACCGAGACGGTGGCCTCGGAGGAATGGTCGGCGGCGCAACGCTGGATGGCTAAGGAAATCATCTCCCGGGCTTTTTTGTTGGTGTCTTCCTTAAACTGCTGCTCAAACTCCAGAATTTTGACCGCTTTGTCGTGGGTGAGGTCGTCCTCCAGTTGGCTTAAGAGATATTCCTTGGCCTGGTCGGCGGTGAGGCCGGAAATACGCTCGAGCATCTCAAACTGACTTTTCTTGATCTGCTCGGTTTCTTCCAGCTTTTCCTCGATTTCCCGGCTGCGCTTGTTCAGCTTTTCGCTCTTGGCCTCTAGATTGTCCATTTTGCGGTCCAGGGATTCTTCCTTCTGCTGTATGCGGCGTTCCTGCCGCTGGATTTCCGAACGGCGTTCCCGCAGATCCTTGTCGGCCTCGGCGCGCATTTGGTGGATCTCTTCCTTGGCCTCCATCAGGGATTCCTTTTTCCGGGACTCTGCGCCCTTCATGGCCTCGCTGAGAATACGGCGGGCTTCGTCTTCAGCCGAACCGATGGCGGCCTCGGCCTTTTTGCGCCGGTAAGCGCCGCCCGCGAAAAAGCCGATCGCCAGGCATATTAGGCCGACAATACTTGCTATCACATAGGGCATTTTTGGTGTGTGCACCTCCTTATATAAACCGCTGTTCTTTTTATAAGGCCGCGTGTTACGCCTAAGGCCGGTTTGAAAAAGGAAAATCGCCGTTTTTTCCGCAGCAGGCGGCGCCCGCCGGAGCCGAAAGCCGGACATACGGATTTTCGCTCGGGGATATATGACGGTCAAAAGAAGGTTCGCCGCTTCCCGGGCGGAACGCCTTGCAAACGCGCAGGCATATATGCGCAGCGTAGTATTTCCGCGCTTGCCTCTTGCGGCCGCTCGCTTCCTGTGAAAACGCCGGCAGCTTTTCTCTTTCCAAACCAGGTCTAATGGGTTATGTTCATGTCACGTCCGGCCCGCCACAGCCGGAGGTTTTATGCATATTAACCGCATTATAGTTATTTTATGCTCTTATATTTAGCTTGTCAAGATAAAATAGCTACCCGGACTATATTTCCTGGGGCCGCGGCCTGTGTGAGAGGATGCAAACCGTGCGCCTTATACAAATCTTACGCCGCGCAAGGGGGGAAAGACAGAGCATTTTTCCCTTGAAACTTCCGCGTAAATGATATACTATGGATAAGGTTGAAATTTATATATATACGGCTTGGCGGCCGTATTGGAGGTATGAGACATATGGCCAAGTATACCGAGATGACCAGGCAGGAGCTGACCGAGGAAATGGCCGGCCTGCTCGCCCGTTACGGAAGCTTTAAGGCGCGGGGCCTCAAGCTGGATATGTCCCGCGGCCGGCCGGGGGCGGATCAGATGGACTTGAGCCGGGCCCTGTTCCATCAGATCGACGAGGACCCGCAAAGTCACAGAGCCGATTTCAAGAACGCCACCGGCATCGACTGCCGCAACTACGGCGGGCTGGACGGTCTGCCCGAGCTGAAAAAGCTCTTTGGCGATATTCTGGGCGTGGCGCCCGAGCAGATGATTGTGGCCGGCAATTCCTCTCTCCATCTAATGTTCGATACCATTTCCCAGGCCATGAGCGCCGGTCTGGCCGGCTGCGAGCCCTGGCTGCTTCAGGGCGGGGTCAAGTTTATCTGCCCCGCGCCGGGTTACGACCGGCATTTCGCCATGTGCGAATATTTCGGCATCGAGATGCTCACGGTGGACATGACCGATACGGGGCCGGATATGGACGCGGTGGAGAAGCTGGTGCAGGACCCGTCGGTCAAGGGCATGTGGGTGGTGCCCAAATACTCCAATCCCGAGGGGATCACCTGTTCCGACGAAACCGTCCGCCGTATCGCCGCCCTGCGGCCGGCGGCCAAGGATTTCCGGGTCTTCTGGGACAACGCCTATGCCGTGCACCATCTGGAGGACGAGGGGGATGGGCTGCTCAATATCTATGACGAATGCGTGAAAACCGGCAACGAGGATCTGGTGTTCCAGTTCGTATCCACCTCCAAGATCACCTTCCCCGGCGCGGGAATCGCCGCCGAGGCGGCCAGTCCGGCCAACATAGCCGAGCTGAAGAAGCGCATGAGCTTCCAGACCATCGGGCCCGACAAGCTCAATCAGTTGCGGCACGCCCGCATGTTCCGCACAGAGGCCGACGTGGAGGCTCATATGCGCCGCCACGCCCAAATCCTCCGTCCCAAGTTTCAGGCGGTTTTAGACCGGATGGAGCAGGAGCTGACTGGGAAAGGCATCGCTGAATGGACCCGTCCGAAGGGCGGCTACTTTATCAGCCTGAATGTGCTGGACGGCTGCGCCAAGCGGGTGGAGGCCCTTTGTAAGGAGGCCGGCATGGCGCTGACAGCCGCGGGCGCTACTTATCCTTACGGAAAGGACCCGCGGGACCGCAACATTCGTATCGCGCCTACCTTTCCCGCAGTGGAGGAGATGCGGCTGGCGGCCGAGCTGCTGTGTATTGCCGTGCGGCTGGCGGCTGTGGAAAAGCTTTTGGACTAACCGTTTGGAAAGGGATGCGACGTATAAGCCTTTCCGCGGGACGTTAATGTGAACGTCCCTTGGGCCTTAATCCCTTCCCGCGAAGGGCCGCCGTCGCTGAGCGCTGGATGGCCTCGCCAAAATCTGCGCAGAATTGCTGATAGGGAGGACAGAGGGGAAGCCCCTCTGTCCTTCTTTTTTCCAAAAATATCCGCCGGCTTTTGTTGGATTTCACCTTTCCGAAGAATTTGCTTCGGTTTCGATTGACTTTACTGGTTAAAACTTATATAATTAACGTCACAAGTGTGCAGACGGATGGTCGCTATTTACGATTTCCTCTCCGGCCAGAGGGGAAGCCGCCGACAGCCCCCGTTTGTTACCGGGCGCGTCCTCGTTTAGGCGGGGGCGGTATGCGCCGTACGTCAAACATATTGGAGGATTGGCCGATGAAAAGAGTAGGCAAACCCGCGTTCTTTATCGTCGCGCTCCTGATTCTGTCGCTGACCTGCCTGGCCTTTATGGGCGTGAGCAATTATTACGGCGACAACAGGAACGTCTATGTAAAGGGCGCGCAGGACATCCGCTGGGGTATTGATATCCGCGGCGGCGTAGAGGCAGTGTTCATGCCCGACATCGATATCGAAAGTATCACCGACGAGCATATGGACGCGGCCAAGGAAATTATCGAGACCCGCCTTGTCAACCAGAACATCACCGACAGCGAGGTTTACGCCGACAACAAGAATAAGCAGATTATCGTGCGGTTCCCCTGGAAATCCGAGGAGACCGATTTTGATCCCGCCGCCGCCGTCCAGGAGCTGGGCGAAACGGCCTTGCTGACCTTCTGCGAGGGCACCACCCAGGAAACGGTGATTCTACAGGGCGCGCAGGACATTGAAAGCGCAGCCCCAGGGGTCGATCCGGATACGGGCGCTTATGTGGTGCAGCTCAAGCTGACGGGGGAAGGCAAATCCAAGTTTGCCGAGGCCACCACCCGGCTGAACAAGCAGATTATTTCCATCTGGATGGACAAGCAGATGATCTCCCAGCCCACCGTCAATACGCCGATTACCGACGGGCAGGCCATCATCACCGGCATGGCGGACGCCGAGGAGGCCAAGGCTCTGGCCAATAAGATCAACGCCGGCTCCCTGCCCTTCGCCCTGACCGTGGACGACTCCAAAATGCAGGTGGTCAGTCCCACTTTGGGCGCCGAGGCTTTGAACGTTATGCTGTTGGCCGGCTGCATCGCCTTTGGCCTGATCTGTATCCTCATGATCGCCAAGTACCGGCTGCCCGGCGTCATTGCCTGTATCGGCCTGGTGGGCCAGGTGGGCGGCATGATTGCCTGTATCTCGGGCTTCTTCCCACAGATTCCCAGCTTTACCATGACCATTCCCGGTATCGCCGGTATCATCCTGTCCATCGGTATGGGCGTTGACGCCAACGTCATCACCTCCGAGCGCATCAAGGAGGAGTTCGCCAAGGGCAAGACCATCGACGGCGCTATCGACTCCGGTTATCAGACCGCTTTCAGCGCCATTCTGGACGGCAACATCACCAACGTTCTGGTAGCCATCGTCCTCATGGGCGCTTTCGGCACGCCGGACAATATCTTTGCAAAGCTCTTAAGCCCCATCATGCAGTTCTTCTCCTCTTCCATCACCGGCGCTATCTATTCCTTCGGCTTCACCCTGCTCATCGGCGTCGTCTTCAACTTCATCATGGGCGTGGGCGCTTGCAGACTGATGCTCAAGGGCATTTCCAAGTTCAAGGGGCTGCGCAAGCCGTCTTTCTATGGAGGTGCTAAGAATGCGTAAGACACAGATTCATTTTGTTGAAAACCTCAAGAAATATCTGATCGTTTCCATCGCCCTGATCGTGGTAGGCGTTGTGATCGCCGTGATTTTTGGGGTCAACATGGATATCAACTTCAAGGGCGGCACCCGGTTCACCTATACCTATTCGGGGGAGATCAATCTGGACGAGGTTCAGTCCCTGGCGGGAGAAAAGCTGGGCAAGCAGGTGACGGTGGCTGAAAGCACCGACATCGCCGGCACCTCCTCCAAGCTGATCATCACCCTGGTAGGCGACCAGTCGGTTACCGCCGAAACCCAGCAGGCCCTAACCGACGGCCTGGCCGAGGCCTATCCGGACAATGCCGTCAAGCTGGGCGATTCCAACACGGTCAGCCCCACCATCGCCCGCAGCTTTTTTGCCAAGAGTCTTTTCGCCGTGGCCCTGGCCGGTCTGCTGGTCGTGATTTACGTGGGTCTGCGGTTTAGGAAGATCGGCGGTATCTCGGCCGGCTTGATGGCGCTGGTGGCCCTGGTGCATGACTGCCTGCTAGCCTTTGTGACCTGCGTAATCTTCCGGCTGCAAATCGACGCCAACTTTATGGCCGTCATTCTTACCATCTTCGGTTACTCGCTGAACAACACCATTGTTATTTACGACCGGGTTCGCGAGAACAAGCGGCTGCATGCCAATATGAAGGTAGCCGAGCTGGTGAACAACAGCGTCAACGAAACCATGGGCCGCAGCTTGTTTACCACCGTTACCACCTTTATCGCCGTTGTGACCGTAGCGATTGTGGCCGAGGTCTGCGGTATGACCACCCTGCGCTCCTTTGCCATTCCCATGGCGGTGGGCCTGGTGGCCGGCTGCTACTCCTCCATGTGCCTCTCCGGTCCCCTGTGGGTCCGCTGGATCTGGCACAAGGAAAAGCATCCCAAGAAGAAAAAGACCTCAAAAAAGTAAAGCATTCGATAAAAAAACGCCTCACAGCACGGCTGTGAGGCGTTTTTTGTTGTCCGCTTAGGCTATACAAAATCCTGGGTTGTAAGGAGGAACAGACAGAAAAAGGTTTAGCGAAAGCACACAGAATAACAAATCACAGTTCGTCGCGCAGGCGGCCGCTATCTGATTGAACCCATTTAGGGGCAGCGGGACGTGCAATGCGTTGGGATCGTTTAGTACCCCTTGCGAGACTAAACCGGTCATGGGTCCTGTAAGAGCCATGCGAACCATCCCTTCACTGGCGGCCTTAATTGCCGGACAGGCTTGTTGCAAAAGACAGGGGAGACGCTTTGTACAGACGCAGAAGTTTTCTTGTTGATACAAAGAAGGGAAAGGGTCGCCAAATACGCTTTAGCCCGGAAGGCCTGACAGAGACGTTTTAGCGCCGGGACGTCAACTGTTTAGAGATTGCCTTGCGGGAGCAGGAGCAGCTAAAGGAAAAAGCGTGATGGGAAAGGGACTCTTTTGCGGCGAACCGTCCTAATGGGGGAATCCCGGCGGGAGCTCTATGCAAGGAGCTTTCCCGGGGAAGCTTTGCCTGCCTTCCTGCGCTTGCGTTCCGGAAACGTTTCGCGTCCTGCGGCATGGGACGGGGAGATCCTCGCCCCCGCCGCCTTCCCCGAAAGGTGGGAGAAAATTTTTCTTTTATATTTTTGGGGGCGCCTTTTTGCTTGCCTAGGCATTCCCGGCGAACGTCTATGCCGTCGGGCCTTGGGGCGAAGAAACCGCTGTCCTTTGGACCCCGGTCTCCCGGCCAAAGGACAGCTGATTGGCGCCGGCCCGGTTAAAGCCGCAGTCCCTTGACGTCCTTGATACGGGACAGAATCATATGACAGCTGCTGCTGATGAGGCCGGGCAAGGGGTCCACGACCTCCCGAATAAGCCGCTCCATATCCTCCCCCGAAGGCGCCACCGCATGAACGTGCAGCCTGTTTTGACCGGTCACGCGGTAAATTTGCGTGACGGTACCGTTTTGCCGCAGGACTTCTATGATGCTGTCCAGCGCGCCGGGCGCCGTTTCCATTTCAAAATAGCAGGATACCGCGCCGCTGATCTTCTGGGGATTGACAATGGTTGTGTAGGACTCGATAATACCCCGCTGTTCCAAGGACTGCACCCGCATTTTGACGGCCACCCGTGAAACGCCGACCCTTTTGCCGATTTCCGAATAGGACATCCGGGCGTTTTCAATAAGCAGCTCGACGATTTTCCGGTCCAGCTGATCCAGTCCCTCTAAAAACATAAGGCTGTCCTCCTTATTTTTCATCTGCTTTGATTATAAGGCTAAGAGATATAAGATGCAATATTACCATCTACCTCCAAAGGGAAAATACGGTTTTACGGGGGAAAATTGCCGCACGCTGGGTTGTCTTCGTTGCCGGCCGAAAGGTAGCCGAGCAAAGCGCGGTAACCTCATCCGCCTTGCTTGCATGGGTATACCTCCTGTAAAACGCCGCCGGGCGTAATTGCCCTTGCCAATCGATGGTAAGTTTGACAAAGAAAAGGATAATCGCTATAATAATTACGATAAGAAATATAAAAGTTACGAAAAGAAAGGGTGCGGCCGATGGATGGAGATTTGACCCGGGGCCCGGTGATGTGGACCATGCTGCGTTTCGCTCTGCCCATGATCCTGGGCAATCTGTTGCAGCAAGGTTATAATGTGGCCGACACCCTGATTGTAGGACGGTTTTTGGGGCCGGACGCTTTAGCCGCCGTGGGCTCGGCCTTTACCCTGATGACCTTTTTAACCTCCATTTTTTTGGGGCTCTGTATGGGCAGTGGCGCGGTATTTTCCATTCGCTGGGGGCGGAAGGATGAGAAGGGGTTACAAGAGGCCGTCTGCGTCTCCTTCGTATGCATCGCGGCCGTAACCCTTCTGCTGCATCTTTTGGTATGCCTAGGAACGGATGGGATTCTTCTCTTCCTGCGGACGCCGGAAGAGGTGGAAGGTCTGATGCGGTCCTATCTCACAGTCATATTTTTCGGACTGCCGGCCGCCTTTTTATACAATTACTTCGCCTCGCTTTTGCGCGCGCTGGGCAACTCTGTGGTTCCCCTTGTCTTTCTGACGTTTTCCGCAGTTCTGAATATCCTGTTGGATATTTGGTTTGTAGTGGGGCTGGGCTGGGGCGTGGGGGGCGCGGCCGCGGCCACGGTGGTTTCGCAGTATGTGGCCGGGACCGGTATGGCAGTCTATACCTGGAAAGGATATCCCAGCCTGCGATTTTTCCCGGCCCGCTGTCGCTTTCGATGGGCCTGCATCAAGGAGATTGCCGGCTTTTCCTTGCTGACCTGCGTACAGCAATCGGTTATGAATTTCGGCATTCTGCTGGTACAGGGACTGGTCAACAGCTTTGGCCCCGCCGTCATGGCGGCCTTCGCGGCCGCGGTGAAGATCGACGCCTTCGCCTATATGCCGGTGCAGGATTTCGGAAACGCCTTCTCCAC
>JAAVYX010000198.1 GCA_022791355.1 Clostridiales bacterium
CCTGTGGATAGGATAACGGCCAGGGTCAGGGATAAGGCTAGCGTGTGTTTGAAAACTCCAAAAACCGTCTTTTTGTCCATAAACAGGCGCTTGCAGCGTCCGAAGCCCTCGAAAGGCGAAAGCCTTTCTTGCGGTTTCGTCCTTACAATCACCGGTTTCTGTACAAAAATCCGACATTTTTCCTGTTTTGAAACACACGCTAAGGCTCTGCGCCGTCTTGTAGGTTTCCGGTTCATATCCATCCTTCTTTCGCAAAAGCACAAAATAAGAAACTGCAAAGAAATATTTCTGTGTATTCTATTGTAAAACAGAAAAATAAAAATGGCCAGACAGAATCTTGCGCAAAACCATCGTAATCTTGCGCTGGGCGCTTTTTCCAGAGCCTTGTCCCTGACAACGGCGGTAGGGGAAGGGTCTAAGGGTACCGGCGGCCTCGCCCGTCCTGATCGGCAGACGGCAAAAAAGACCGAATCTGCGTACTTTTGCGCGTTTTCGCTTTGATTGACAGAAGATCGCTGCACATTTTTCATTTCAGCGCGCAGGTCTTTCTATTTTCCACTCTATGTGCTATTATACATATAAAATAAGGAAAGACCAACGAAAAATCTGCGCAATATGACGCATATTCTTCTGTCGCATCTATCCTGGCGCGCGGCCGCTTCAAAGGCCGGCTCGCACAGGCGGTTCGGCGGCTTAAATAGAGCGGGGCTGCGTTCTCGGAATTGGACGGCGGGCTGCCGGCATATCGCTTTGCCAGCCGGCCGGCGAGAGGCCGCCGGCTGCGCAGGGCAGCCGTATAGCCCATGGAGCGGATGGTGCATGGTCTTTGTTTGAAGGGAGTCTTTGTTTATGCGGAAAAAATTGGTTTCCTGGATGCTTTCGGCCGCGATGCTGGTTTCCTGCCTGCCGGGATTTTCCCTCACGTCCATGGCGAATAGCGGGACCAAGGACGGGGCGGGCTCCCCGCAGGAGGTTATGGATTTGATCGAGCGCATCTTCCCCGTCACCCACAAAAGCGTGATTCCGCTTAAGGAGGCCCAGACGCTGTATCAGTCCCTGTCGGACGCGGACAAGAAGCAGGTGGAAAATTACGCTAAAATCGCCGACGCAAAGGCGCAGCTCCAGGTCCTGCACGATGCCTTTGATCTAACGGTATCGGGCTGGCCCGCATCCCTTGACGGGTCGGTTACCAGCTGGATGGGCGGCCTCAGCGCCGAGGAGCAGAAACGCACCCGGCAGGCCATGGCCGACGAAATCCGGCGGCTGTACGTAGAGGAGGGCTATCAGGCCGGTCCCACCCAGGGTCTGGCCCTGGTGGACACCTGGGCCCCAACCTGGACGCCGGCGGGGGTCTTCATCAACCTGGAGGCCGACGGCAGCGACAATATCGGCATGCTGCATAACGAAAACTGGGGCTTTTCCAAGATCGGCAGCGTCATCTCGGCCCCCTACGCCGGCATGGCCTTCTCCCAGATCCGGTACATGTCCCAGGACTATGTGGCCAAGGGCTGGACGCCCTTGCTGTCGGACACCTTTTTGTATAACGGCCGGTACTATTCGGTTACCTGGAACCGGGTCAAGTCTTACGACAGTCAGATTCCTGAGGAGCGGGGAACGGTTTTGACCGCCCAGCAGCTGACCTATACCGAGCAGTATCCCGGCAAGGGCCTGTCGGCCGACGGTAACAACGCCTTCCGGTACGCCTGCGCCAAATTCAATCAGGCCCACAAGGCCGACGGACAGGTCCTGGGCATTCCGTCCGGCGACGCGCAGCTGTTGGACGGCATAGCCTATCAGGCCTTCGAGGGACCTATGGGACCCGCCTACATCGCCGGGTCGGCGGCCGCTCTGAAAGCGGCGGCCGCCAAGCCCGAGAAACCGGAGGGCGCTTTCGCCATAGCAGGAGAGCTGGCGCGGGCCTTCCAAAGCCTGGGAGAAAACGACGAGGCCCGGTTCGCCGCCACCGGCGCGCCGATTTGCGAGGCCTACGAGGCCGAGGGCAAGCTCTGTCAGGACTTCCAGCTGCTCACCCTGGCGGTGGACCCCGTCACAGGAACGGTTACCCAGACCTCCAACGATGCTTCTCTTCGGAATTTCTCCATAGAAGGCGGCCGGATTCTCGAAAATCTGGGCGAGGGGATCAACATCCTGCTGCCGGCGGGAACCGATCTGACCCAATTAACCCCTGATTTTACGGTTCATCCTAAGTCGGCCGTCTCGCCGGCCAAGGGCCCGCAGGATTTTACCGACCCGGTGGTCTATACCGTCACCTCCGAGCTGGGCCTTTCCAAAGAATATACGGTCACCGTCGTCGTCGACGGCCCGGGTAGTCCGGCGGACAGGGCGGCGGCCGAGCCGGTTTCCCAGGCCATTGACCGGCTGCCGGCCGTCGTCTCCCTGGAGGACGGGGCGCAGCTGAAGCGTATCGAGGAGCAGTACGAGGCCCTGACGCCCCGGCAAAGGTATCTCGTAAAGAATGCCGGCCGGCTGGAGGCCGCTCTGGAGGAGCTGCGGCTTTTGAACAAGGGGAAAATCAAGGTGGCCTGTATCGGCGACAGTATCACCGAAGGAGACGTGGGCGGCGGCGTGGTCCCGGCCGCGGCTTACCCTTCCCAGCTCCAGGAGCTGCTGGGGGACCGGTACGAGGTAAGGAATTTCGGCAAGTGCGGCATCTGCGTGTCCAAAAACGCCAACTATTCCTATTGGGGCCTTGGAGAGCTGACAACCAGTCAGGCCTATCAGCCGGATATCGTCATTATCATGCTGGGCACCAACGACGCATGGAGCGGAAACTGGTCCAACGTCCAGAACAATTTTGAAAGCGACTATCTGGAGTTTGTCAACATTTACAAAAACCTGGATTCCCAGCCCCGGATCTATCTGACCAAGGTTTGCGGCTTTTACGGAAGCGACCGGCAGGCGGTTCCCACCGTAAACCAAACGGTAGAGCGCATCGCCGAACAGACCGGCTCCCAGCTTGCCGATATGTATACTTGGACCAGCAGCCTGTCCGAAAGCGACAAGGCCAAGTACTGCAACGACAACCTGCATCCCAACGCCCAGGGGTACACCCTGATGGCCCAGCAGTTCAAGCAGCAGATTTTCGACCCGCTGGAGGACAGCGCCCTGAAAAGCATCGAACTGGACGGCCGGCCTCTGGAAGGCTTTAGGCCGGAAGATACCGAATATACCGTGAAAATCGGCCGGGACGATCCCATGCCGGTGATCACGGCCGCGGTCAACAGCTCCACGGCCTCGGTAAAGATTACCCAGCCCACCGACGCGGCCGCCGGGGCGACTTTGGTGGTAACCGCAGGCAATCCCTTTATCAAGCGGGTCTATACCGTAACCGTCGCCCGTGAAGGGCCGGCGCTCCTGCCGGGCGATCTGGACGGCAGCGGCGAGGTCACCATTCAGGACGTGATGGAGGCCTGTAAGGTCTTGGCCCGGCAGTCGGCCGGTCAGCCCCCTACGGCGGACGAGATGGCCCGGGGCGACCTGGACGGCAACAAGGTTTTCAGTATAAGCGACGTAATGGAAATCTGTAAAATTTTAGCCCGAGGGGCTTAAGCCAGCATCCGTACCCAGGCGTTAGACCCCATATGGACATACGTAAAAATCCCGACAGGAAATATCCTGCCGGGATTTTTCTGTATAGCTATAGCAAGCTGCAAAGTAGAAGGCCAAAAAAGAAAAATTGGTCAACTAACGTCGGGACAAGGCGGAGGCAGCCGCTCTAGCGAGCGGCTTGAGTCTGCCGCTCTGGCGAGCGGCTAACCCATGTCCGTCAAGGACAATAGCCCGGACACGCGCCGTTCGCTCCGGCTGATTCCACGAGCTTCTGCCAGGTATTTTGCAGGCCGCTATAGATTTTCGCTAGGGGGCTTATTTGCTGTAATACGCCAGCGCACGACGGATAAAGGGTTCGGGCAGGCCTAAATATTCCGCAAGGGCATAGGGTTCGGTATACCCCGCCGTCATAGCGCTTTCCAGCTGATCTTTGGGAAGCAGGCGCTGAATCGCCCAGCCCCAGGCCTGCTTTTCGTGCTTTTCCCGCAGGTCCAGAGGGGTGTAACGGTTATAGAAGCTACCGGTTGCGCAGTGCCCCAGCTCGTGGGCCAGCTTAACCGCCTCGTCCGCCTCCGAATGAAGCTGCATGGGGTCGATGCCTATCTGACAGTCCCCTTCCCCGTCCATCACCGAAACCGACTGGCACTGCGCCAAAGGAAAACAATATACGGGAATCGCGTACTTTTCCGCCAGCTTATACAGTTCCTTCAGCTTTTCCATTCTTTTTTCGCTCCTTTGCGAACTGAGCAAAGGCTTTGACCTCTTCGTAAACCTCGTCGTCGATCTCCCGGTCTCCAAACAGGGCGAACTTGATATCCGCGTCGCTTACCTCGCTTTGCCCGCTGTTTTTATCCTCTCCAAGCAGCAGGTAATCCGCCGACACGCCGAAATAGCCCGCAAAGGCCAGAAGGGTTTCGTAGTCCGGATCCCGCTTTCCCGTTTCATATTGGGAAACGGTGCTCTCGGCCACGCCTACGATTTCGCCCAACTGTTTCATAGTTATACCCTTTTGCTTACGAAGCTCCCGCAGCATTTTAACCATATCGTATCACCTCTGCTTTATAGTATACGCTTCTCGTTTCAAAAAGTAAAGCATCTCAAAACGAAAACTTTTGCTTGACACTATTCTTTTTGTGATGTATACTATAAATATCTTCTCAACACGTGATGATAGCTGTTTACAGAGCAACCGGCTTTGCCGTTGTGTCGGGATTTCCTTGTATACACATATTGTAACATGCAGCTTGTACCAATGAAAGGACTCTCGTGGACACGCATCACATATCGCTGTCTAAGAAAGGATGGAGCGCAAATGGATTGGAATGACGGCGGACGGGATGCCGCCGCAGCCCGGGCACAGCCCAGCCCAGATCTAATGACCGGTCTGGAAGGGTCGGACTGTTGGGACGACCCAGCGGTCTGGGACAGCTTGGAACAGCTGGGCCAGCAGGAAGAAAGCGATCTTTTGGAAGAAATTCTCTCTGCGGAAGAGACTTGCGGGTTTCTCCCAGACGACGAGGATATCTTGGGACCGGCCGAGTCGTCGGAGCGGGTCTGCCCGCTCTCCCGCTGCGCCTGGGCCAGAGATAAAATCTGCGTTTTTTTCCTGGGAGGCTGGTGTCCCAACCAATCTGCCCGGGAAAAGGCTCGGTCGCGGAACATACGGCTTCGCGGATGAAGGGAAAGGAGAATAGAAATGGAATCCATTTTACTTATTCAGCACAGAGACGGCCGTCGATATCTTATGGATGGAGGGCGGGCGCCGTCCCGGCCCTGCTCCGAACAGGAAAAAAAGCAATGGCTTTCCCAATACCGGCTGCTGGACCAAGAAATCGACCGGCTGATCCAGGAGGAAGCGTCTTGGCGGCAGCGCGCCTTGTATGTGGACACAGTCGACAAACGACAGACCTTAGCTCGGAAAATAGAGGACTGCATTTCGCAAATCAATCAGCAAATCGACCGGCTGGCAGATTTACGACAGGATATGGAAAGAATCATCTCCCTCGTGCCGGACGATACCCTGCGGCTGCTGCTGACCTATAAATACATCGACGGACTTGGTTTTGAGGACATCGCGGACAGGCTGCACTACTGCTGGCGACAGATCGTCCGCAAACATGCCCACGCCCTGCGCCTGCTTCCACTACGGCTGCTAGAACTATCCCTGTAAACCTCCTATTTCCTTGCGGCAGACGGCCGTCCAGTTTTCGTAGGAAAAGACAAGGCCGCCCAGCGCTCCGAAAATGCAGTGCGCTGGGCGGCTTTTGTCCGCAAAGTTTACCGCCCGTCTCCCCTGACCAAGAGACGGACGGTTTAGCAGTTTGTGTATATAGTATATTAACAAATTCTTAAAAAATAAGCCACTAACTACGAGAGCGGATTTTTGCTTTTTTCCCGCTTTTTATAAATTATTGAAGGCAATTTATAAAAAGCGGCCGCTCGAGCCAGTGTGTTTAATTTCTCTGCGGCCCATCATGATAAGAAATACCGTTTTTATAGAACGGCTAAAAAACACTATAAAAGTACATTTATGTGTACGAAAAGCGGGCAAAGGCGCACGGTTGATCGGTCAACGGTCTGTTTGTGTTATCTGCCATAGGCGAAGGCGGGGAAGATTGTACGCAAAGAAAAATCAACTCGCGACAGATAATGAACATACAGTTTGTTACTGCCTAAAACCAAACAAATCTCCAACAGAGGGTAAAAGGCGAGCAAGAGCAATGCTTTTGCCCGCTTTTTTGATTATAGTCTAAAATCCGGCGGGCCGCGGTCATCCCTCTAAACGCGGCGTCTCAAAAAGGCTCACACAGGCGAAAGACTGCTCTGCGCCGGATTATCCAATAATCTGC
>JAAVYX010000199.1 GCA_022791355.1 Clostridiales bacterium
GAATATGACGGCAATTCCGATTTTTCAAACTGCCCCTAATTAAAAATAGAAAAAGAAAACAAATTTCCCGCGGTCATCCCAACGACCGCCGCCTTTCCGAGCAAACGGCCAATAGTCGGTTGACCACCTGCCCGGCGATGAGGGCGACGGCCGAGGCCAGCCATACAGCCGGCATAATGTCCATGGGGTTCCCGCTTCCATACTTGGCCCGCAGACCGGCGATGGTGGTTGGGATGAGCTGGATGGAGGCCGTATTGAGCACCACAAAAGTAATCATATGACGGCTGGCCGTATCCTTGAGAGGATTTTCCTCCTGTAAGCGGCGCATAGCCTCGACGCCGAAGGGAGTGGCCGCGTTTCCCAGTCCCAGCAGGTTGGCCGAAACATTCATGGAAATGGCTCGGGCGGCCGGACCGTTTCTTTGCAGGCCGGGAAAGAGAAAGCCCAGCGCGGGAGACAGGATTTTACTGATGGCGGCGGTAACGCCCGCCTTTTCAGCCACCCGCATAAGGCCGCCCCAAACCGCCATGACCGCCGCCAGGGTAAGGGCCATTTCCACCGCCGCCCCGCCGCCGCTGTATACCGCGTCGGTCACCTGCTGCATCCGGCCGGTACATGCGCCGAAGAGGATGGACGCCAGAATTAACCCCGCCCAGACGTAATTCATCATGTCCAAATCCCTCCTGTAATGCCCAAAAATAAAGCTTATGAGACACACCGTCACAAATTGGTTGCCATTCCCATATTATGTGGCCGTCTCTTGTATTATACCGCAACAAATTGTAAAAATATGTAATATTTCTATTGACATAATTCGCCCAATGAAGTATGATAAGAGCGTTGAATATATACATTCCGCCAAATTTCACCGAAAAACAGGAGGCAGAAATATGAAGTCAATTGGTATTTTGCGTAAAGTTGACGAATTGGGTCGCATTGTTATTCCAAAAGAGCTGCGCAAGAAATTTGGGATTACAGATAACGTGGATTATTTTGAAATCTCTGTCGAAGGAGACACCATTCTCTTGAAAAAGTACGCGCCCGGATGTGCGCTCTGCGGCGGTACCGTCGGTTTAGCTGATGTGAACGGACATGATATCTGCGCCGACTGCCGGGCCAAAATTAAGAATATGGATTAATCGAGCTCTCAGGATCGATTCTCCTTTCAGCCTGACGGAATTTTCAACAGACCTTAAAATAGCTTAATAATAAGCGGAAAGAAGCGGGCTGCAAGCCCGCTTTTCTTTTGCGGATATATAGGCCGCGCGGCCCGCAAGCGGTATTTTTCCGCTTTTGAGCCGTGCGGCCTGTGAAGTCTGCCGCAGAATTTACAAAAACCGTATGCTTTTCAAGCGCGGCAATTATAGGAAAAGGCTGCGCCGGTGGGCGCAGCCTTTTTGCTGGTATATACGGGGTTTATTTCTCGTCGTTCCAGGAATACATCTTGCGCAGCTCGGCGCCCACGGCCTCCAGCTGATGCTCGGAAGCGATCCGGCGGCAGGCGTTGAAGTGGGAACGGCCCACCTTGTTCTCATTGATCCATTTGCTGGCGAAGGTACCGTCCTGGATCTCCTGGAGGATCCGCTTCATTTCCTTCTTGGTATCCTCGGTGATCAGACGCTTGCCGGTCTCGTAGTCGCCGAACTCGGCCGTGTCGGAGATGGAATACCGCATCTTACCAAAGCCGCCCTGGTAGATCAGGTCCACAATCAGCTTCATCTCGTGGATACACTCGAAATAAGCGTTTTCAGGGGCGTAGCCGGCCTCCACCAGGGTCTCAAAGCCGGCCTGCATCAGGGCGGTAACGCCGCCGCAGAGGACGGCCTGCTCGCCGAAGAGGTCGGTTTCGGTCTCGCACTGGAAGGTGGTCTCCAGCACGCCGGCGCGGGAGCCGCCGATGCCGGCGGCGTAGGCCAGGCCGATTTCCTGGGCGCGGCCGGTGTAGTTCTGCTGCACGGCGATCAGGCAGGGAACCCCCTTGCCGGCCACATACTCGCTGCGGACGGTGTGGCCCGGGCCCTTGGGGGCGATCATAAAGACGTCCACATTGGCAGGGGGCTTGATCTGGCCGTAATGGATATTGAAGCCGTGGGCGAAGGCCAGAGCCTTGCCCTCGGTGAGATGGGGCTCGATATCGCTCTTATAGAGCTCGGCCTGCTTTTCGTCGGGGATGAGGATCATAATCACGTCGGCAGCCTCGGCGGCCTCGGCGGCCGTGGCCACCTTCAGGCCGGCCTTCTCGGCGGCGGCCCAGGACCGGCTGCCCTTGTACAGACCGACAACGACGTTGACGCCGCTCTCATGCAGGTTGAGGGCGTGGGCGTGACCCTGGCTGCCGTAGCCAATGACGGCTACCGTCTTACCCTGGAGCAGGTCCAGGTTGCAGTCGCTCTGATAATAGATTTTCGGCATAGTGGATTCCTCCCAAAAAAGATTTGTATAGACTCGCGCGGCAAAACAGGGTTTTCTGCGCCGCCGTGCGGATTTATAGCGGATTTAGAACGTACTTGCGCAACCCATGATATTGGATAGAAGAAGACCTTTTCGACAGACAAGAAGCTTTTCCGCCGCCATGCTGCCGTATACGCAGGGAAATCCACGCTGTACGGCGATAAAAGGGCCATCCGGACAGCCTTCGTCCCGTTGCGCCGTTCCTAAAGCGCGGATTCCGATATGTCCATCCGCTGCCGCTTCTGGCTGCGGGTAACCGTTTCCCCCTTTTCAATAGCGATGGCGCCGGTGCGGACGACCTCCTTGATGCCGTATGGCCGCAGCAGGGACTCCAGCGTCTCGGTGCGCTCGGCCGTATCGGTAAATTCCAGGGTCAGGGTGGACTTGGAAACGTCCACAATCCGCGCGCTCATGAGCTCGGCGATCTTCATCAGCTCGCTGCGCCGGGAGGCCGCGAAGCTGACCTTAAAAAAGGTGAGCATACGGCTGATATACTTACCCTCGGCCAATCTCTTAACCTTGATGACCGGAATGACCTTATTGAGCTGCTTTTCGATCTGCTCCACCGTATACTCCCCGCCCGCGACCACAATGGTAATACGGGAAATAGCCGGATTCTCGGTGACGCCGACGGCCAGAGAATCGATATTAAAGCCCCGCCGGGAAAATAAGCCCACCACCTTGGACAGGACGCCGGCATGGTTTTCCACCAGCACCGACAGGGTCGTTTTCATGCTTTGGTCCATTTATACACACTCTTTTCTTGTCTGCCCGCCCCGTCTGCCGGACGGGATAAGGACAGAGAGACGCTTTTACAAGGAAGGCTCCTTCTCGTCCACCCGGCATTCCAACAGGAAGGGCCCGTCGGTGGAAAAAAGGCTTTCTAAGGCGGACGGGGCCTCCTCATCGGAGACAATCCGCCGGCTGGGGATACCGTAGGCCGCGGCCAGCCGGATAAAGTCGGGGCTGCCGGAAAGGTTCACCCCGCTCTGGCGGCCGCCGTAGCCCTTGTCCTGTAACTCCCGCACCATGCCCAGCCGATGGTTGGTCATGACGATGATTTTTACATCCAGCCCCTCCTGGCAGAGGGTTCCCAGCTCCATCATTTGCATCTGGAAAGACCCGTCTCCGCAAACGGCCACGACCTGCCGGCCGGGACAGGCCAGCTTGGCCCCGATGGCCGCCGGAACCGAGTACCCCATGGTGCCCATGCCGCCGGAGGTTAAGAAGCGGCCCCTTTTTACCTGATAATGGTTGGCCGACCAGATCTGGTTCTGGCCTACGTCGGCCACTAAAATCGAATCCTCCTCCAGCCGGTCGGACAGCAGCCGGATCAAAGCCTTGGGATTGACAAGATTGGTGGAAAAATGCCGGGTATAGGGGACCCGCCCGGCCTGGCAGGTCTGAACCCAGTCGTCCGGGCAGCGGATATGAGCGGCTTCCAAGGTCTCCCCCAGCTTGTCCAGCACCAGCCGCAGATCCCCTACAATGGGAATGGAGGCCGGCATATTTTTGCCGATTTCGGCTGGATCGATATCGATATGTATGATTTTGGCGTGGCCGGCCACCTGATCGGGGGCGGCCATGGCCCGGTCGCCCACCCGCGCGCCGCAGAGGATAACAAGGTCGGCCCCATGGATGGCGGCGTTGGCCCCCTTCAGCCCATGGGTGCCCAGCATCCCCAGGTTGAGGGGATGAGCGGTAGGCAGGGCGCCGATGCCCATCATGGTGCAGACGGCGGGAATCCCCGTCTGCTCTACAAGCCGCCGGAGGGCCTGAACGGCTCCCGCCGAAAAGACCCCGCCCCCGGCGCAGATCACCGGCCGTTTGGCCTTTTGTATAGCCTCTGCCGCCCGGCTGATCTGCACCGCGTGGCCCGAAACGCTGGGCTTATAGCCGATAATGTCCACCTTGTCGGGATAACCCGCCCGCTCCAGCCGGTTCTGCTGGACGTCCACCGGCACGTCGATGAGCACCGGGCCGGGGCGGCCGGTGGAGGCGATATGAAAGGCTTCCCGGAAGACCCGGGGCAGGTCGGCCGTTTGCTTGACCAAATAGCTGTGCTTGGTGAAGGGCTCGCAGGCGCCGGTGATGTCGGCCTCCTGAAAAACGTCCCGTCCCAAAAGGTCGCTTCGGACCTGGCCGGTGATGGCCACGATAGGAATCGAGTCCATATAAGCCGAGGCGACGGCGGTAATCAGGTTGGTAGCGCCGGGTCCGGAGGTCACCACGCAGACCCCAACCTCCCCCGAGGCCCGGGCGTAGCCGCTGGCGGCGTGACCGGCGTTTTGCTCCTGCCTGACCAGCACGTGATGAATAGAGCTTTGCAGCAGCGCGTCGTAAAAGGGGCAGATGGCCGCGCCGGGATAGCCGAACAGCGCCTTTACGCCCTGCTTTTCCAAACATTTTACCATGATTTCCGCACCGGACACGGACATGCTTTTCCCCTCTTTTCTCAGGCGGGCCCAAAGCCCGTCCATATTAGCGAAACGGCCGGCATATCGGCCCTTCGAATCGATGGTATTATTGGTAATAATATAACATTCCCAACCTAATGTCAATGTTAGACTTGACTTTATCCAGTCTTGGGGGATAATATTATTTTGACATATCTGTAAGACTTTTCCCCCGCGCCGGCGATCCTCTCGGCAGCTCTTCCGGAGAGAAGGACCGATGCGGGTCAAGCGATTCTGTCAGGAGGTAATCTTTCTTGTGTACGCATGCGAACCTACGGCGGCTTGGGGTCAGACTGGCGGGACTGTCGGTCTATCGGGGAGCGGCGGAAAGCCCCGTGCCGGCGGCCCTCTGCCGGCTGGTCCGCGGCCGGTTTTCGGACGAGGCCCAGTTGGCGGCCGCCTTCGGCGACGTTTTCGCCGCCTGCGCGGCGGCGAACTGTCTTGAAAATCCGGCGGCAGAGGTCGAAGCCGCCCTGCTGCGGGACGACAATCCTTACACCCGCTGTCTGGCGGCGGAAAAAGCCCCCTCCTCCCTCTTGGAAAAGGCCGCTCTGCGGGACATAGCCGCCCTGCGGGACTTGGCCCTTCTGGACCCGGCCGCCTGCGGCCCGCTCTGGCCCGACCTGTTTCCCGGCCTGTCCGACCCCGGCCTGCTCCCCCTGTGGGGTCCCGGGCAGCCGGCCGGCCTTTTTTCGGCCGGTTCAGAAGATGCGGTCAAGTCCTTCCTGGCCGCCTATCATAAACGCAACGGCTGTGGGGTCTACGCCGAACACGCCGCCTTTTTATGGCAGGACGGCATGGTTCCCATCCTCCACAGCGATCCCATCGCCTTATCCGAGCTTAAGGGGTACGAGCTGCCCCGGCAAAGGGTGCTGGACAATACCGAAAGCTTCCTAACGGGCTATCGGGCCTCCAACCTGCTGCTCTACGGCGACCGGGGGACCGGCAAGTCCTCCACGGTCCACGCTATCCTCAATCGATACCGGGACGAGGGACTGCGGATGCTGGAACTGCCAAAGGAGAGTTTGCGGGAGCTGCCCCGCATCTCGGAAGAGCTTGGAAGCCTGCCCTTAAAATTCATTCTATTTATCGACGACTTATCCTTCTCAGAAACCGACGACAACTTCGGCGCCCTCAAGGCCGTTTTGGAGGGCTCCCTGGCGGCCCGGCCGGAAAATCTGCTGATTTACGCCACCTCCAACCGCCGCC
>JAAVYX010000200.1 GCA_022791355.1 Clostridiales bacterium
GTGGCACGGTCCCACCTGCGCCTTCAAGGATCTGGCCCTGCAAATTCTGCCCCATCTGCTGACCCGTTCGGCGGCCAAGGTGGGCGGCGGCCGTAAAACGGTCATCCTGGTGGCCACGTCGGGGGACACCGGCAAGGCCGCCCTGGAGGGCTTTAAGGACGTGCCGGATACCGAAATTCTGGTCTTTTACCCCGAGGACGGGGTCAGTCCCATGCAGAAGCTGCAAATGACCACCCAGGAGGGCGGCAACGTCTTTGTAGCCGCAATCCAGGGGAATTTCGACGACGCACAGACCGGGGTGAAAAAAATCTTCACCGACCCGGCCGTGGCCGAAAGGCTGGCCGGCGGCGGCATGGCCTTTTCCAGCGCCAATTCCATCAACTGGGGCCGTCTGGTCCCCCAGGTGGTTTACTATGTATCGGCTTACTGCGACCTGTTAAACGGGAGAGAGGATCTGTCCGACGGCTTCGACGTCGTGGTGCCCACCGGCAACTTCGGCAATATCTTAGCGGCCTACTATGCCCGCTGCATGGGCGTGCCTATCCGCCGGCTGGTCTGCGCCTCCAACGCCAACAATGTGCTTACTGAGTTCCTCACCACCGGAACCTACGACCGGAACCGCCGTTTCTACACCACCATTTCTCCCTCTATGGATATTCTGGTGTCCAGCAACCTGGAGCGGCTGCTTTTTGACCTGACCGGCCGCAACGCCGCCAAGGTTGGGGGTTGGATGAAGGAGCTGAGTGAATCCGGCAGGTATACCGTAGATTCCGCCGTCATCGATCAAATCCGGGAGCTGTTTTGGGCCGGCTGCTGCGACGACGCCGAGACCAAGGCGGTCATTCGGGAAATCTATGAGAAGCGCGGCTATCTCTGCGATACCCATACCGCCGTGGCCATGGGGGTCTACGAAAAATATAAAAAAGAAGCCGACAGCCGCCGCCCGGCCGTTATCGCTTCTACCGCCAGCCCCTTCAAGTTCGCCGCCAGCGTCTTGGAAGCCGTGGCCCCTGACGAGACGGCGGGCAGCGAGTTCGGCATGGTGGAAAAGCTGTCCGCAATCACCGGATGGAAGGTCCCCGCGCCGCTGGCCGGTCTCAACGGCCGGACCGTTCGCTTTTCCGACGTTTGCCGGCGGGACGGGATGGTGGACGTGGTGTATAACCGTTTGGGTATCCGCTGAAGCTTGCTGTAAAGCAAGCGTTCGCTTGCTTAAAAAATAGAGAAATGCCCGGCTTGGGTTAAGCCGGGCATTTCCAGGCGCGGGACGGTTTGGTTATTGAGGCTTGAAGGTGTTGCAGTAGGTGTCGGAGCCGCAGCCGCAGGGGCCGGGACCCACTTCGATTTTACCAGCGTCGCAGGTGTCGCCCGGCGCATGGTAAACGCAGTTGGTCACTTCGCATTTGATGCCCGCAATCTTTTTGGAACCGCAGCATTTCTTTTCGCCTTGCATGATCGGTCTCCTTCAAAAAACGGCAGCCGGTCGGCTCCTTTGCACAGCGGCTGCCAAAGCTGTACGGGAGATAGACGGATGGATTCCTCGTCCGCCGGGGCTGATTCTTTTCGCCCCGCGGGCAGACGAGGATGCAAACGCATCGGCCTTTTGGGGCCGAAATTATTTTACCCGGCTGACCTTTATCCTTGCAAGATAATTTTTGGCAATGGACGCAAAGCAGGCTTTTTTCTTTTGTTTTTTAGTTTAGCGGGAGGTTTCGCGCCGGTTTTCCCTTTCGCATTATTCCAATACTTGGCTGCGGGACGCGAGCACACGGCTTGACCGTCTGATGCGCCGTCGCCCGGCATGGCCCAAGCCGGGAGCTTGGGCCATGCCATTCTTTTCTTCATAAGTGCCGGCAGGAATGCGTTTATAGACCAGGTAATGCTTCCGTCCCGCCGGGTTTCTAATAGGCCGAGACGGGTAGGCCAAAAATAGGTGCGACTTTCGGGACCCCGGCTTCCTGAGAGGCGCTGCTTGCCGCATTCCTTCCGGGCCACGTCGCCGGCGGGGGTCGTGGGGGCAAGACCTCCTGCGCCCCGTTTTCACCCCCTTCATTTGTCGCTTCACAAAGGAAAGGGACGCGCTACTAGTCTAACTTTTGGAGTATCCATACAGGGAAGTCTGGCGCGAAAGCTCTATCTCAGTCAAAGAAAAATCACACCTGCCGCGCAATCTCCCCAGCTAAACAAAAATGACAGAAGAAATCCGCGGCAAATCCTCCCGCCCAGCCGAATAAAAAAATATAACAAGCGGCATCCCCATCTCAACGAAACAAGAATCTATAACTTTTACGGGCCGTCGAAGGAAATCGACGGCGAAAGAGGTACAAATGGCTTTATTCGCTTTGGCCGATCTGCATCTGTCCCTCTCGGCGGACAAGCCCATGGACGTTTTTAAGGGCTGGGACAATTATGTGGAGCGCATCGCCGAAAATTGGAAAAAAATCGTGACCGACCAGGATACGGTCGTTCTGCCCGGCGACCTGTCCTGGGCCATGAAGCTGGAGGACAGCGCGGCCGACTTTGCCTATATCGACGCGCTGCCGGGTCAAAAGCTGCTTTTAAAGGGCAATCACGACCTGTGGTGGTGCACCATGCGCAAGATGGAGACCTTCTTTGCGCAAAAGGGCTTTACCACCCTTCGTTTTGTGCACAACAACGCCGTGCCGGTGGAAGAGTACTGCGTTTGCGGCACCAGGGGCTGGTTTTTCGATGATGACAGCGGGGATAAAAAGGTGCTGCTCCGGGAGGCCGGCCGGCTGGAAACCTCAATCGCCGCCGCTGAACAGACGGGACTTGAGCCGGTGGTCTTTCTCCATTATCCCCCCGTCTGCGGCGGGCAAGTCTGCGAGGAGATTTTCAGCGTGCTGACAAAGCACCATATTCAAAGGGTTTATTACGGGCATATCCACGGGCCGGGGGCCTACCGGGCGATAAACGGGATGTACGAGGGGATTTTATTTCGCCTGGTTTCCTGTGACTTTGCCAACTTTACGCCAGTTCTGGTCCGCTGACGGGGAAAGCCTATTCGCCCCGCCGTCCATGCGAACGGGGCCTTGAAAATAGCGGCTATACCGCCGTTTGGCCTTTTTCGGTTCAAATAAACCGATAATGCACAAATGTTGCCGGAAAAATCCATCCGAATGCTGATAAAAAAACTATGGAAAAAGCAGGCGGATTGTGGTATATTTATGATTACCATTGATGTTTAACAAAATACGGAGGTATAAACATGAGTTTGAAGAGTTCCAATAAGGTGGAAACCAACCGTTACGAGCTGGAGATTTCCATCGACGGCGCCGCTTTCCAGGAGGCTGTCCAGAAGGCCTACCGCAAGAATGTCAAGAAGATGAACATCCCCGGCTTCCGCAAGGGACATGCTCCCCGCAGCATTATTGAGAAGTACTACGGCGAGCAGGTTTTTTACGAGGACGCTTTAAATATTGTCTATCCCGACGCTGTGGAAGCGGCTGTAGAGGAAGCCGGCCTGGAACTGGTGGGCGATAAGATCGATACCGACGTGACCTCTATCGGCAAGGAGGGCGTGGAGCTGAAGATCACCGTTACCGTAAAGCCTGAGGTCGAGGTTGGCGAATATAAGGGTCTGAAGGCCGAACGGCCCAATACGTCGGTTTCCGACGAGGAGATTCAGGCCGAGCTGAATAAGCTGGCCGAGCGCAATTCCCGTATGATCACGGTTGAGGACCGGGCCGCCGAAAAGGGCGACGTCGCCGTTATTGACTTTGAGGGCTTTGTGGACGGCGAGGCCTTCGAGGGCGGCAAGGGCGAATCCTATTCCCTGACCCTGGGCTCCGGTCAGTTCATCCCTGGCTTCGAGGAGCAGGTTGTAGGACATAAGACCGACGACGCGTTTGACATAAACGTCACCTTCCCCGAGGATTACCACGCCGAGCAGTTAAAGGGCAAGGAGGCCGTTTTCAAGGTAAAGCTCCATGAAATCAAGATGCGCGAGCTGCCCGAGATGGACGACGAGTTCGCTAAGGATGTCAGCGAGTTCGATACGTTGGACGAGCTGAAGGAGGATACCAAGAAGAAGCTGGCCGAGCGTAAGGAGAAGGAAGCCGACGACGGGGTGGAGACCCAGCTGGTCGACCAGCTGGCGGAGGGCCTGAAGGCTGAGATTCCCGAGGCCATGTTCGAGCGCCGGGTGGACGAAAACCTGCGAGACTTCGACTACCGCCTCCAGTCCCAGGGCATGAATCTGGAGCTGTATATGCAGTACACTGGCAGCAGCGTGGAAGAGTTCCGCAAGAACTTCCGGCCCCAGGCCGAGCGGCAGGTCAAGGTTCGTCTGGCCCTGGAGAAGATCGCCGAGCTGGAGAAGATCGAGCCCACCGCCGAGGAGCTGGAGGCTGAGTATAAAAAGCTGTCCGAGAGCTACGGCGTGGATGTGGACCGTGTGAAGTCCGCCGTTCCCGAGAAGGAGGTCGCCAAGGATTTGGCCGTTTCCAAGGCTGTGGAGCTGGTTAAGGAGAGCGCCAAAATCACCGCCAAGAAGGCCGGAAAGACTGCAAAGGCTGCAAAGTCCGGCGAAGACAAGCCCAAAACCAAGGCTAAGACCGCCGCTAAGACGACTACCCGTAAGCGCACGACCAAGAAGGCCGAGGAAGCCAAGACCGAAGAATAATTTCTTTCGGTGTTTATGTTTGCGCTTTTGCACGCATACTATAGGATAGTGATTTGACTGCCGATTGCCCGACGTTGCCCCCGCGCGTGTTGCGCGGGGCGGTTCGGGCAATCTTACCGTCCACCTGCAGGGGCTTTCGGCGCGTTTGCCTAAAACCGTACGGTCGTCTGCTTAGCGGCGGTTCTCATTCTAATTGTTTCGGAGGTGCTTTAAAATGAGCTTGGTACCCTATGTTGTGGAGCAGACCAGCCGGGGA
>JAAVYX010000201.1 GCA_022791355.1 Clostridiales bacterium
CGTTCTCCGGACGCCTTCGCCCGTTCCCTGTTGGACTCTCACGTCGCTTGAACGAGTATTTACGAGATATCCTGCGCTTCACTCTGTTTTTTACTGCTTTTTACTGTCCACGAAACCGGGTAGGACTCAGAAAATACATGAAAACCGAGCATTGGACAGGCGAAATGCCTTGCAATCTCAATGGTTTTAGGGATTTTGAGTTTTTAATTTTAATTTGACTTTTGGGTCAAGCTTTTAGAACCGTACCCTTTGCGGGAAGTGGAGTAGAGGCGCTTTAGCGCCGGGGCCTCCAGGTGGGGGCGCTTTCCGCAAAAGACGGATGGAAAAAATGTATCGTCTGTCTTCTAGGACTATTATGATTTTACAGGGAAACCGCGCAATCCGCGTTGTCTTCTTTGCCGGCCGGTAGGCAGCCGGTCGAAATTCGTCCGTACGGGCCGTCTTACCTTTTTCTTTCTGTAAAACTTTGCGGAACCTAGCGGTAAGCTTGAATAGGCGGCCGGCCGGTAGAGCGGCCCTGGTCAAACGATGGTACGCTTTGCGTGCCGGACATCAGAGATGCGCTTGCGGGCTCCCTGACGTGCCGTAAAAATATGGGACGAATGGAGCCGGTAAGCTTTACCGGAGGCGTCCTTGTTCCTGCTACGCGTTAACCGAATCTGGGAAAACCCGGTAATTTTGTTTTCCAAGCCGGTTCTAGCGGCTGTTCGTCCAGGCGCTTTCAAAGCTGGCCCGGTCAGAGACAAAATGCAGCAGCCTGCGTCCGCCCTCCTGCAAATCGTAGAGGGTCCGGCAGGAGACGCTTTCGTGGATGGTACGGCCCATACCGCCCTCCACAGGGGCGAACAGGGGATGGGGATGCTCCTTTAAAAGGCGGACGGTCAGGACCGCGTCTCCCTGCCGCACCCGGACCGAGACTGCGTCGGCCGCCTCCACTTTAGCCCCCAGATAGGTAGCAAAGCGTTTTTCCGTTCCGCCAGCGTATACGACGCCGATACAGCCGGTGAAATGGCCGCCCAGAAAGGGGATATCCGCCGCCGAGAGCATGACGCAGCCCCCCTTCCAGCTGCACTGGGTCCAGAGATAGCGGCTGGGGAAGGAGGAGCCTCGATCCCCCTCCATATAACCGGGGGCCTGGCGAAACCGATAGGTCGTATCGTTGACGCGCAGCCGGCCGTTTACCCTGTGCGCCATGCTGAAAACACTGTGGCGGCACTGCATAAAGGGAGTCAGACAAAAAGGCCCCATAATATCGTAGCGGGGCGGGGTGAGCCCGGAAAACCACAGCTGTCCCTCTACCGATACGCCTTTGCCGGTCAGATGGAGCTGGCAGCCCCGCGGGGTTACCACACTGTCCTCCAGCTGGAAGCGCCGGCCGGACCGGTCGTATGCAAAACGGTCCACCGGCAGGTTCCAGGAGCCCTCCTCGGTGATGACCTGTAAGGAAGCGGCGGTCTCCCCACCGGCCCGCCGGTGTACGGCCGGTATCAGAGCCACCGTCCCCGTCTCAGCCTGCTGCTTGAGATACCAGCCTTCAAAATATCCCCGCATACCTATGACCTCCTGTTTTTATGGATACCATTAATTGGCAAAAGGATAACGCGATTTTACGGGATAAAAATTGGCCGCATGCGGCGTTACTTTCGCCGCCGAAAGGCAGCCGGGTTACGTGCGGCTATGCGGGCCGCTCCTAGTGAGCGGATACTGGCGGGCTGTCCTTTAGGATGGCTGCCTGGCGGTTTTCTTCTCGAAAAACGCCCCGGCGGCGAGCCCAAACGGGGGCTGGTAAGACCGTAGACGGCTGTCTCTTTGGGGCGCTAGATTGTCGCCCTCCCCATTCGAGAACGCCGCTTGTTCCCTGATAACCTGCATTTTGGCCGCTGCTGGGCATATTGTTTCTTTCAATCTATATAGTAGTGTTGCCCGTTATGGATGGAATCATGTCGGTATGGCAAGGATGACGCCGGAATTTTATTTCGGTTATATGTACGAAGTCCCCGGCGTTTTCAATACGCCGGGGACTTTTCTGCTTATGAGCTAAGAGGACGAGAGAGCCTAAGACGGAAAGAATAGTCCCGGCGCGAGAACGGATGCGGTCGGGGCGGGTCAGGGCGAGAGCCCGGCTGGACGTCCCTGTATCCGCCGGGCTTTTTGTATTTTGAAAATCTGCCCTCTGTCTGTGAGGAACATATGCACAACGACTGTTCTAAGCGCGGGTCCGCGCGGGCAAAATAGGAGACGAGGCGGGCACGGCGGGCGATAGGGAGGTGGGCGCTTTGTTAGAAAGGCCTTTCGAAGCCGGCCGATAGGGGCGGACCCACGGCTGGCCGGGCTGCGGTGGGCCAGCTTTCGCACGGCGGTAAATTCAACGCCAAGCGTCTGGGCTTGCCCCTTAAGACTGCATTGGGCCTTCAGGCCGCCGGCGCTTTGAAGCTACTGCCCAAAATACGCGGCGATGCTGACGGGGCCGGAGAGCACCTGACGGTCTACGAAGAGGGTCCGGTCCGGGCGGGTGGACACCAGCCATTTGACTAGCGTGATATCGCCGTTTTCAATTTCGATGGCGGTGATACACCGCGGATGCACGCAGCTTCCGTCGTTAAAGTAATAGCCTTCACCGGGCTGGGGAAAGGCCGGACGGTGGGTGTGGCCGGCGATCATGATTTGCTTTTTATCCTTGGCGAAGCCGGCCAGTTCCTTCTCGATCCGATCCTTCTTTTTATGGGGCCGGCCGGCGCCGGTTGGGGCCAGAAAGCCTACCAGTTCCAGCGGCCGCCAAAAATAACGGACCAGAAACCGTCCCAGAAGCCATAGCCGGTCGTTGATCAGACTGCCCTGATGGCCGTGGACCAAAAACAGCCGTCTGCTTTCCCTGTCCTCCAGGATTAGGCTTTCGGGAATTTGGATGCCCGGAAACAGGGGGAGGTCGTAACCGCTGACCGGGCAGCGATAGCCTCTGCAATGTTTTCTCGAAAAGGAATTCCGGCCCTTTACCATATCATGATTGCCATACAGCATGTAGAACCGGTTTTCCTTATAGAATTTTGACATCATGCCAAAGGCTTCGTTATGAATTTCGATAATCGAACCCATCCGGCGGTTTTCCCACAGCTCGTCGCCGTCGCCTAGTTCGATATAGGTGAACCCTTTATCGTAATAGTATTCCAGCGCGCCGAAAAAGAGGTTCTGGGCGGGCAGAAAGTTGTCGCCGGCGTTACCCTGTCCGCGGTGACAATCGCTCATGATGACAAAGCGGGAGGAGGGGTCGAAGGGGATCACCGCCGCCTGATCATAGGCCTGCTGTAACCTCTTGCTTACTGCCGACATACGCTAGTCCTCTTGTTCCGAAGCATCCCTCTGGCCGCAGGAATCCTCTGTATATGCGCACAAGGGAGCGGAGAACCTTCTGCGGCTGTCCTCCAGATATTTTGCCGCGTATGCGTTGGGCTGGTATACCGGCCGGGTCTGTCCGCAGCCGTAGGAAGGACAATCGGGACAGTCCGGGCAAGGAGGACAGGGAGGGCAAGGAGGACAGGGGGAACAAGGCGGACAGTCCGGGCAGGGCGGACAGGGAGGACAAGGCGGACAGGGCCTCGGCGGCTCGGGCGGACAAGGCGGTTCGGGTGTAGGCGGACAGGGAGGCGCGGGCGGAACCGGCGCGGGACGGCGGCCGAAGACCAGGTCAAGCAGCCATTCAAAGGCGTCAAAGAAGGCCTTGGAATACAGGGAGTCTAGGAAGAAGTGATAGAGTTCCGGCATGGTCGCCCGCAGCAGCTCCAGTTGATCCAAGGTGTCGCTATACCCGGCTGTGGCAAATGCGTAAACCCGGCAGTTGTTTTCGTTGGTCTGCTGCACGACCGCCTTGGAAATACCCTTCTGCGCCGGCGGCTGCTTGGTGTGCGGCTTGTCAAACCGGATGGAGACGGCGGTGCGGAAGACCGAAAACTCGTCCTTGGTATAGCCTATGTCCCGCAGGCTTTTCACAAAGGCCGCGCACATCTGACGGTTGGGAAACTTGATTTTCGCGTCCATGACCAGGGAAGACGGCTTGGAGAACATGCCAAGCTTGAAGCCGGTGAGCCACCAATGCAGCGCCTTTCGCCGCAGCACGATGGTTTTATTCCTGCGCAGGACGAAGGACATGGGCATTCTTTCCGCGTCGCTGACGCTTTCATAAAAGGTCCCGGTGAACTTGTCGGTGTGAACGTCCTCCCGGGTGGTGTTGTAAATGCCGATTTCGGCGCCGGTGGTGATGCCGTATTGTCCCTTCCACAGCTCAATGAGCCAACGTTTTCCCCCGTAGGAGAAGGGGATGGGCTCGCAGTCCATAATCATGTTGAAGAGGGGCGCGCCCTCGTCGTAGAGCCGGCAGTATCCGGTTTTGCGCTGCCAGCAGTTCATCAGGGAGTAGAAATAGTCTCCCCGCGGTTCATAGGCGAAGCCCGCCTCTTCTAGGTCTGCGTTGAGCATATTCTTTTGCTTTTCTTTATCTTTGGTCGGCTTGAAACGGCGCGCGCGTATAAACCAGACGGTCAGAACGATGGCTGTTATGACGACGACAGCGCCGACGATTGCGAGAATAATGGCCATGACACCATTCCTTTCATTTTTTGTTCCATTCTATTCGTATTGGACAAGATAGGTGACCATGGCGGCTATCCGAATTTTTTTACCGTCCGTCACCAAAGGGACGGACCGCACATAATGTGGTACAGGCTCACCCCGTTTGCGTGGGGAGCGACAGGGCCTGAGGGCTGCCCAGAGAATGGAGAAGCCATGACTTTTTTGGGAAAACCGGCGGCTGCCGAGTAAAAGATAGCGGCCGCGCTGCTCTTTTTTCTCATCTGCCCGCTCCCGCAGGCAGGCGCTTATAATGGAAAAGCGGGGCCCGAACGGCCGTTTTTATAGATTGCTTACGGCAATCTATAAAAAATACTGGAAGGAGCAAGCTTTCTCGTCTCTTTCCTTATATCCGTCCGATTTCCTGGAAAGTCCGTCTGATTCCCTGTTTAGGGCCGGCCCTAACACGATTACAGAAAGGTTGATTCACAATGGGTGTACCCGAGTATTGCCCGATTTCCCGCCGTCAGGCGATCAGCAACATCATCGATTCGGTGGCCCAGGAGCAGGCCGCGCTGGCCAATCTTCTGGACGCCGAGGGAGACAAAATTAAAAAGTTAGCTTGTCAGCCCCACGTATGTCCGGAGGCTCTTTTGGCCGCCAACAAAAGCGCCCAGAAAACTCTGAGCGCCGTTTCCCATCTGGAGACAGTTTTGCAGTCTAAGCTGGAGCTTTTTGAGGATTGTCTCTGCCCTTGTCCCGAGCGGCACGACGAGCCCGGCGACGCTCCCTGTTCCTGCGCCGGCGCCGATTAGCGCCCCGACGGATTTGGACTGGGCGGAAAGCCCTGCCGCAGCCTTTGGAGATAGGAGCATGGGCGCCGTCCACAAATGAAAAGGAGACATCGCCGTATGTTGGCAGTACAAAGAGAATTTCCTGTGCCGTCCGCCGCCCGGTTTACGGGGATGGCTTACGACGGTCTCAGCTATTATCTAGTGAACGGACAGGAGCGCAAGGTTTACCGGTATGGACAGGATTTTAAGCCGGAGGCAAGCCTGGATGCCGACAGGGTCTACGCCGGCCTTTGCTTTGATCCGGAGCGGGGGGGCTTTTGGGCCGCCGACCGCCGTCAGCCGGCGCTGTACAGGCTGGACGCGTCCCTGCGGGAAATCGATTGCCTGCCCGTTGTCTTGACGGGTTACGGCGGCGACCCAGGGCCTGTCCAAAGCGTCTCCTGTGCCGGCGGACGGCTGTTGGCTGTCTTCGGAAGCTGCCTTGTCGGCCTGGATCCCTGCTCCTGCGAGTCCCCAGCCCTTTTGACCAAGACAGAAGATATGCTGCTACAGTGCGCCCTGGCCGTCGGGCCGCAAATCGTCTTGCTCGGTATGGGCGAGGGGGGACAGACCTTACGGCTCCTTTCCGCCGACGGACAGACGCTTCATGAAAGCTTGCTGCCGCGGGACTGCGACACGGTGACGGCTGCCGTCTGCCGGTCTGCGTCGGACACGGAAGAACAGGGGCGTTTGCAGCTCTTGGTTTCCCGCCGCTGCCGCTATGCTTATGTATGGGACTGTCTTTTGACCGGGGATGAGGAGGAGCCGGCCGCTTATTCCCCCATGCCGCCCCCCTGCGCCGTCCGGCCGCTCCAAACGCAAGCGGAGAAGGAGCCAGTTTGCGGCGAGGAACCCGTCGATCCGTCGCGTATACTGGAGGCTGTGGCCCTTTCCGAACGGGCCGTTTCCTGTGTTCTGAACGCCCAGGGGGATCAGCTGCGGGAAGTTCTGTCCTCTTCCGGCGACCCGGCTGAAATCCTGGCGGCCGACCGGAAAACCCAGGCGGCGCTCCGGCGAGCTACCCGTCTGGAGTATGCGCTGTACGACCTGCTCAGCATTTTGGAGGACCCGGCCGGCGCACAGGTTCCTTCCCATAAACCGTAAAGCTGTAAAACAGACAAACCGAGCGGGGCTAACAGCGTCCCGTTCGGTTTGTCCCTTTTTTATTTCGTACTTTCTGGTTGCTTGGCTAAGAGGCCCATACCAGTTTGCGTGTAACGCGCATATGCCAAAAGAACCCGAACGCGTCGGCGTTCGGGTTCTTTTGTAAGGCCGTGAGGAAAGCCGGTGTCGCGCATTTTCAGAAAAATAAAAAAGACGCGTTTGCGGTTGACCCACGCGGATTTACGAGGCCGATTCGCACAAGCTTCGTTCTCTGGACTGCCGTTTGCAAAACGATTTTGGCTGTGTTCGACCGACTTTTGCGCGGCTGCTGTTGGGCGGTCTTAAGGGGGCTTTGCCTGCGGGCCGCTTTCCTAATTGGCTGCCGTTTGCTCCAAAGAACAGCGGTATCCTCCGCCTGATGCGCATATTTATCCTCATAAAACGCCAAAGATCCTAGAGGCCAACAGGAACGGAACCGGCTGCCGCCCGTCAAATCCGACAACGACAAAGCCCCCTTGGTCCGCCCGTAAGGGCCGCCCAAGGGGGCTGATAGATATGGCGCTTTGAAGGACGGACGGTATAAGAAATAGCCGACAGCCGGTTGTTAGCAAAGGCGGTCCGCGCTTTAGCCGCCGCTATCCTACCGTATCGATGGCAGGAGCTGGGGAAGGGGCGGCGGAAGCCGCCGCTGTCTGCGCCGTATACTGCCGGACAGCCGTATCCACCGAGACCGTGCCGGAAAGCGTCTGCGCCTGCGTTTTCAACTCGGTTCGGGTAGCTGCCATCTGCTCCTGAAAGCGGTTGCTTACTTCCGCCTCGCGGATATAACCGTGCTCCCGGATGGCGCGCATCGACCGGCGGCGGCGAAGCTCTAACTGCACGCGCTGAGCTTGGCGAAACTCCTTGTCCCGCTCATAACGGGCGCGCTGGCATTCCGCCAAGCGTTCCCGCTCCAGATCCCGTTTCTTCTTTCCCGCCCGGTTGATAGCCTTTTGCAATTGGTGGATAGCGGCCCTGATCTGGTCGGCGTTTTCACTGTCCTGCCGCAGGGCCGCTTTGAACTGGGCGATACAGCGCCGGGCATATCCTGCGGCCGCGTTGACCTGCGTCCGGTTCCGCGCTCTGGCCAAACGGGCGTAGGCCTGCATGGGCGCGTCCCCATAGTGCATACTATTTTTGGGGATCTGAAAGCGTTTTTTCTGCGACTCTATTTGTTCCCGCGCGTCCCGTATCATTTCATACAGACTGGTGAGCTTCTTCTCCCGCGCCGACGGAGCGAGAGCGGCCAGCGCCGCCGGCGTATCGCCCGGTTGCAGAGAATCCGCCTGCTGCTTCACAGCATTTTGCCGCGGGAATGCCGCGCCCGCGCCGCTTATTCTCATATCGCTCATAACCGTCCCCCCTAAAAACCTCTGTTATCTTATATATCGGCATATAATGGAAAAACAAAAGAGGGAGCGAGGGTAGGCCGCGCTTTAAATGAAGGCGGGAGGAGAGACGGCTGCGTGAAAAGAGGTCTTTTGGCGCGCGGCCGCCGGACGCGGGGGCTGCGCCGAAAGCCTTTAGATGGAGGCGGCAGAAGAGAGCCGCCCTAATTATACCGCTGTATTTTACCGAAAATAGGTCCGAAAAGACAAGTTGAGCTTAGACGGATACCCCCGCGTTAACCGGCTGCGGAACAAGCGACGCAAGCATAGAACGCGGTGGGGACAGACCGGTAGGATCTGCGCGTATCTTTGGTTTCCGTATACGCGCCTGGTTCTTATGGAACGGGCCGGAAAAGCTTTAATTAGGAGAATAGGGAATGTGGTCGTGGGTCATCAGTTCCACCACGCCGGTATAAATTGCCGAAGGGTCGTCCAGAAAAATTTCCCGAACCGTTTTAGCCTGTATCTCGTCCGCCACCATAAGCCGTACCTTCATCAGCTCGACCCCACGGTCCATCACCGAGCAGCTGACGACGTATCCCCGCTCCGCCTTGGTGATTTCCACCTTGTTCTCCGCCTCCCGACGGATACGGGTGAGCAGCCTTACCGCCGATTTGACCGCCTTTTCCCGCACGGTTGCCGGTAAGTCCCGCTCGAGAATTACCACCACGCTTCGGCCTGAGTCGGTGAGCTCGTAAGCGTCCGGCTCATCTGGAGACAGGCGGATATTGCCCTGCTCCAGCAGATCCTGGATAGCCTGGCCCACCTCAAAGTAGTTGGCCAGGCCCTCGTAGTGGAAAAGCTCCTGAAGCAGCTGGCCGGACAGGGGCTGCCGGATGCTTTTGAGAAGATAACAGACCAGCAGACGAATCTCGGTTCGATTGATGAGACCGCCGGGCTCCACGCCCGCGCGGAAAGCGTCAAATTCCATGGGTCAGGCTCCTTTCTGAGAAAAACGCAGTATGCGCTGCGGTCCGCTCTGACGAGCGCCGCCTGCGGGCCGTTCCTTCGGACGGCTGTTATGGGCTGAGCCCCCGGTCAGCCGCTGACGTTCTACCCAGCGGCGGCCTTATCCGCCAAGCTTGGCCGTAAAACCCGGGAAACGCTGGCGACGGTCTAAAACGGAACTGGAAGGTTTGCAGACAACCGCCTGACAGACGGTTCTAACAATCTGCCAAAAAAGGAATTACAAAATTGTATAGAGAAAGTTACATGCAGGGCAAGGCGGAAGACCTATGCGCGACTGGCGAATGCCCGCCTAGAATGACAAGGCTGCGCTCCATGCATCCGGCTCATACGAATTGTTTTTTCCTAACTGGGCAGACTACTAGACTTTGGCAAGCCGGTCTATGGACGACCGTTTGACAGAGCGGCTCCTGACCGATAGAAAATCGGCCTGCCGAAAGCCGTTCTACGAGCGGGCTGTGCGCCGCAGAATCAAGCGGCTAATCAGGGGACGGGACCAGCGCGCCGAACCCGGGAATACCTCCGGCGCCATTTGGGCCGCTTGTGCGAACGTTCCGCGAAGGCTGCGCGCCCTTTGCAAGCGGCGGCCGCCAGCCGATCTATGGACCGGCCGCCGGGCGTACAGTCCTTGGAGAGCCGGCTGGGCGATGCCGGATCAGGAAAAGGACAGGGGCGGGATCTCAGACAGGGCGGAGGTTATACGCTGGTTGTCGGCGGGCCGCCGGTCCAGGCCGGACAGGCAGGCGGCGCCGTGGAGCTTACAGTTGGTCACTGTAAACAGGGGGGCCAGCTGTTCGCGCAGCAGGGGACGGTAATCCCGTTCCGAACCGGCGGTAAAAAGCAGCGCCGCCCTTTTGGACGTGGGGATGGGCGGGCGCAGGTCCCGGGAAAAACGAGCGTTAAAGTAGGTCTGCATCCGGTCGACCACGGCCTTGAGAGGGGCGGGAAGGGCGGCGTTGTAGACCGGCGTGGCGATGATGACCAGCCGGGCGGCTTCAAAGTCCCGGTAAAAATCCTTCAAATCGGGCAGGGCGCAGCCCGGACGGGTTTTGCACCAGCCGCAGTCGATACAGGGAAGGGGCCGGGCGTCGTAGGCGTCGAACAGGCGGCAGCCGGCCTCCATGATCCCCTCCCTTTGCAGAAAGGCCCGGAC
>JAAVYX010000202.1 GCA_022791355.1 Clostridiales bacterium
AAGCAACGAATGGCCAAAGGCCATTCGCTTAGATGGGCTGAACGAAAATCTATAGCATTTCTTGCGGTTTTTCCTTTAAATCCCTCTTTCCCCCACAAAATTCCATCATTTCTTTAGCCCTAAGACACGCTCTAGGATCAAACGCTTTATGTAAAGGCCGCAGCATCCCTGCCGACGCTGCGACCTTTGCGTAAAGCGCTGGTCTGTATGCATCACACATAGGCGAAAGGAAATTTTTGTCCTGCAAAAGAGCCTTTCGCCGCTTGCTGTGCAGGTTTTCGAGAATCAAGTAACAGGAGGCGGACTTATGCGTAAACCGTATCTGGAAACCGGCCGTATCGTGGGCACCCACGGCGTGCGGGGCGAGCTGCGGGTGCAGCCCTGGAGCGATAATCCGGCCTTTCTGACCGGATTTGACGGCTTCTATCTGGACGGCCGGGGAGAAAAACGGCTGGAGGCCGAAAGGGTCCGGCCTCACGGGAACGTGGTTCTGCTCAAGGCCCGCGGAGTGGATACGATTGAAGAGGCCGAAAAGCTGCGGGGTAAGGTGCTCTACATCGACCGGTCGGCCGTCCGGCTGGAAGAGGGCCGCTATTTTATTCAGGATCTGATCGGCTGTAAAGTCGTCGACGCGGATTCCGGCGAGACGCTGGGAAGCCTGTCCGACGTGTCCGAAACCGGCGCCAACGACGTCTGGCACGTAAAGCGGGAGGGGGAGGAATACTTGGTGCCCGCCATCCCGGATGTGATCGTGGAGGTAGACCTGGATAAAGAGATCATTGTGCTGCGGCCGCTGAAGGGGATTTTCGACCATGCGGATTGATATACTGACCCTGTTCCCCGAAATGTGCGAACGGGTGCTGAGCGAGAGCGTCATCGGCCGGGCCCGGGCGGCGGGACTGATGGACCTGCGCTGTCACAACATCCGGGATTACACCCGGGACAAGCATAACCGGGTGGACGACGCGCCCTACGGCGGCGGTATGGGCATGATCATGCAGGCCCAGCCGATATACGATTGCTTTATGCGGGTCTGGCGGGACGCGGGTCCGCCGGCGGCGGAGCGCACGGCCGGCCCTCCCGAAGAAACGCCGCCGGCAGGGGACAAGCCCCATTTGATTTACCTTTCCCCCAAGGGAAAGACCCTGACCCAGCGGCGCGCGGCCCAGCTTGCGTCCTACGACCGGCTGGTTCTGCTCTGCGGTCATTACGAAGGGGTGGACCAGCGGGTGCTGGACGAGCTGGTGGACGAGGAAATCTCCATCGGGGACTATGTGCTCACCGGCGGGGAGCTGCCCGCCCTGGTGCTGACCGACGCTATTTGCCGGATGCTGCCGGGGGTTTTGTCCAGCGAGGCCTGCTATACCGAGGAAAGTCATTTTTCGGGGCTTTTGGAGTATCCCCATTATACCCGGCCGGCCGAATGGCACGGCCGTCAGACGCCGGAGATTCTGCTGTCGGGCCACCACGCCAATATTGAAAGATGGAGGCGGGAGCAGGCCCTGCGGGTTACCCTGGAAAAACGGCCCGAGCTGTTGGAAGGGGCCGAGCTGGATCAAAAGGACCGCGCTTATCTTGACTCTCTGTCGGGGGCGGATGAAGACCCGGAGGGGAGGCCCGAGGTCTTATAGCGGTTGACGGGATATATTGCAGTAGCGCGGATTTTCTTTTTCTTAGCTGGAGATATGGCTGTCCTCTGTTTGTTTATTTAGCCTTGCATGCCTTTTAAAACCAGAGAAACGACCGATTTCCCGTTCAGACAGCGGCGATTTTTGGAAGAAGTTGGAGATCGGGCTGGCGTCCACTGAGGAATATTGAAGCGTATTGCCTTTTTTAGAAAATAACATTCTTTTGACCTATTAAACGCGTTTTGGCACGGCAGTTTAAACAGAGAAAGCCATAAAGCTGCAAAATAAAAGAGTCATATAGAAACGGAGGCTGCGGACATGGACGAATACCGCACCGTACCGGCGGCCGCCCGGGCGGAGTTTATCGAAAAGCGGTCCCGATTTATCGGCAGCATCCGCCCTGTGACCACCGAGGAAGAGGCCGTCGCCTTCATCGAGCAGCGGCGCACCGAATTTTGGGACGCCAAGCACAATGTTTACGCCTATATCCTGCGTCAGGGCCAGATCCAGCGGTATTCCGACGATCACGAGCCCAAGGGGACGGCCGGCGTACCGGTGCTGGAGGTGCTGCGCAAGGAAGGGGTTACCGACTGCGCGGTGGTAGTCACCCGCTATTTCGGCGGGGTGCTGCTGGGGGCCGGCGGACTGGTACGGGCCTACTCCCACGGCGCGAAAATCGCCCTGGACGCGGCGGGGATTGCGGTCATGCGGCTGTGCGCCGTCTGCCGCCTCGATTGCGCCTACGCACAGTATAGTCAGGCCGAGGCGGCGGTGCGGCAGTTTGGCGGCGTGGTGGAGGATACAGAGTTCGCCGCCGGCGTAACCATTTGCTTCTATCTGCCCTGCGACCGTTTGCCGGCCTTGCGGGCGGCGGTGACCGATCAGTTCTGCGGGACCCTGGTTGTGGAGCAAACAGGAGAGCGGTACGCAGCTTCTACAGCCGAAGAAGCTGAATCATAACGGATTTACAAGTCTGTTTTTGTGTATATAAAACAAAAAGTTCCCTTTAGGCAGGAATGCAGCGACTTTTGCCTAATAATATAAATAAAAGGCAAAAAAGGGAACCCCCGCCGCTTCTACATAAGGAGGGTTTGTATGGACGACGCTATTCGCCGGCGGACCGAGGAGCTGGAGGCGCAGAACCTGTCGCCCCTGGCCGCCAAAAGCGCCGGGAGCCGGGGCCGGGAACGGGAAGAGCCGCCCTGCGCCATTCGTACCGCCTACCAGCGGGACCGGGACCGTATTGTCCATTCCAAGGCTTTCCGGCGGTTAAAGCATAAAACCCAGGTTTTTCTCTCCCCCGAGGGGGATCACTACCGCACCCGCCTGACCCATACCCTGGAGGTCTCTCAGATCGCCCGGACCATCGCCCGGGCTCTGCGCCTCAACGAGGATTTGACCGAGGCCATCGCCCTGGGCCATGATTTGGGCCATACCCCCTTCGGACACGCCGGGGAACGGGCCCTGCGGGAATGCGCCGAGCTGGGCTTTCAGCATTACGAGCAGAGCGTGCGGGTTTGTCAGCGGCTGGAAAAGGGCGGCCGGGGCCTGAACCTGACCGTCGAGACGCTGGACGGGATCGACCGGCATACCAGCGGCCCCCAGGCCTTTACGCTGGAGGGCCGGGTGGTCCGCCTGTCCGACCGGATCGCCTACATCAACCATGATATCGACGACGCGGTGCGTGCCGGCGTACTGTGCATTGAGGACATTCCGGCCGACCTGCGCCGGACGCTGGGGGATACCAAAAGCCAGCGGATCGACCGGCTGGTGCGTTCGGTCATCGCCTCCAGCGGGGAGGATATACGTATGGGGGAGGACTTGGAGCCCTCCTTCCAGCAGCTGCACGCCTTTTTATACCAGAGCGTTTACTTTAATCCCAAGGCCAAGGGGGAGGAAAGCAAGGTGGGCGGCCTGATCCACGGGCTGTACGATTACTTTACCGTCCATCCCGACCATATGCCCGAGGAGTACGCTTCCATCTGTAAGGAGGAGGGGGCGAGCCGTGCGGCCCTGGACTATATCGCCGGCATGACCGACCCCTACGCCGTACAGACCTACACCGACATATACATCCCCAAGCGATGGGAAATATAGAGACGCACAGGCAAAGCGGGTATAACCGTCCCTGTTTTGGCCTGCGTTTCTGATACATTTCCTATCTGCTATCTGCGCGTAGGGAACGGGACGTCCGTTTTTATAAAAGAGAAAGCGAAAAACGCTGTTTTTTGGAGGGCAAAGGCGTGGAAACGGCAACAATCATCAGCGCGGTCCTTTTTTCGGTGATGGCGGCCGGGGCTTTTGTCATCGCCTGTTTCCAGTTTCGCGGGAAAGGCTTTCTCTTTAACAACGCATACATTTACGCCTCCCAGGAAGAGCGCAGAAGGATGGATAAAAAGCCCTACTACAGGCAGTCGGGCGTTGCGTTTTGCCTGATGGGCGTTCTTTTCTGTCTTGTCGCCCTGGAATGCATCGCAAACGCCGCCTGGCTGATTTACATCATATTGCTTGTCTGTTTGCTTGCAATCGTTTACGCAGTTGTATCCTCCATCAAAATAGAAAAAAGGCGTAAGTAATTGGACGGGATGCCGGGAGTCCGATAGCGAATAGCGCCTGATCATAACACAATACGGAAAGGAGGCGGGGGAAATGGCCGTCGATCAGGAATTTTTGCTGGAGCTCAAATACCGCAACGACGTGGAGTCGGTGATAGGCGGCTATGTCAATCTCAAACGGCGGGGCAGCAACCTGGTGGGGCTCTGTCCCTTCCACAACGAGAAAACCCCCTCCTTCACCGTCTACCCGGAAAACGGCTCCTACTACTGCTTCGGCTGCGGCGCGGGCGGCGACGTGATCACCTTCATCCGGCAGGCGGAAAACCTGGATTATATGGAGGCGGTACGGCTTCTGGCCGACCGGGCGGGTCTGCAAATCCCCGAAACGGGGTACGACGCTTCCATGCAGCGGATGAAGGCGACGGTGCTGGAGCTCAATCGGGAAGCCGCCCGCTACTTTCACGCCAATCTGCTGGCCCCGGCCGGCAAACCGGCTTTGGACTATCTGCTGGACCGGCAGCTGCGCATGTCCACCATCCGCCGCTTCGGCCTGGGCTACGCTCCCGACGGGTGGGACGGTCTGCTGAACCATCTGAAGGCCAAGGGGTATCAGGAGCAGGACATGCTGGTGGCCGACCTCATCGGCCGCAGCCGGCGGGGCGGCTACTACGACCGGTTCCGCAAAAGGGTGATGTTTCCGATCATCGACCTGCGGGGCGGGGTTATCGCCTTTGGCGGCCGAATCCTGCCGGGGGAGGAGGGGGCCAAGTACATGAACTCCTCCGACACCCCCGTTTTTAAGAAAAGCCGGAATATGTTCGCTTTGAATTTCGCCAAGAACGCGGGCGGGGAGCGGATGATTCTGGCCGAGGGGTATATGGATGTGATTTCCCTCCATCAGGCCGGCTTTACAAACGCCGTGGCCGCCCTGGGCACCGCCTTTACCGCCGAGCAGGCCCGTCTGCTCTCCCGCTATACCAAAGAGGTCGTGGTCACCCTGGACGCCGACGCGGCCGGCCAGAAGGCCACCGACCGGGCCATGGACATTCTGTCCGGGGTGGGGCTGGGGGTGCGGGTGCTGCGCATACCCGACGGCAAGGACCCGGACGAATTCATCAAAAAAAACGGCTCCTCCCGTTTTTCCGCCCTGCTGGACGGGGCTATAGGAGACGTGGAGTATAAGCTCTTCATGGCCGGCAAGGATTTGGACATAGAGACCAACGAGGGCAGGCTTACCTATTTGAAAAGGGCGGCCGCCGTACTGGCCGGGATGGGGGATTCCATCGCCATGGACCTGTACGCCGGCCGGCTGGCGGACAAATTCGGGGTGTCCAAAACGGCCATACTGGCCGAGGCGGCCCGGGCGGCCAAACAGGAAAACCGGCGGCGGCAGAAAAAGGAGTTCAGGGCTCTAACCGCTCCCAAGCCGGGCGCGCCGCCGGAGGAGCGGCAGTATATGCGGGCTGCGGGAGCAGAGGAGGAAATCCTCTCGATCCTCATGCGCAACCCCGATTATCTGGAATACGTAAAGGAGCGGCTGTCCCCCGCGGACTTTGTCACCGGTTTTCACAAACGGGTCTTCGAGGCGGTGACCGAGGTGTTGGAAACGGGAAGGGTCTTTGAGCTCTCCCTGCTCAGCGGCCGTTTTACCCCCGAGGAAATGGGGCGGATCGCCGGTATGCAAAACAGGGTTCTAAGCCAGGAAACGGCCAAAACCGCATTAAACGACTGTATACGGGTAATAGTAGAGGAAAAAGAGAAGTTGGACGCACATAAAGCCGGCGAGCTGCCGGACGGGGAATGGGAAGCGGAGCTGAGACGGCTGCGTGAGAAAAAGCAAAGGGGAATCTGAATATGGATGAGAAGAAGAATCGGGCGCTGGAGCGGGCCGAAGCCGAAAACGCCGTCAGGACCAAGCCGGAGGACGAGCTGAAGGCGCAGGAGGATATTTTAGCCGAGGAAGAGGAGGACCGAGACCCGGATTTGGACGAGTTGAATCCCGACGATCCCGAGGTCCTCAACCAGGAGCCGCCCCTTTTGGAGCTGGACTTTGACGAAGGTCCCACCGTCGAGGAGCTGAAACTGGAGGAGCTGGCAGCCGAGGAGGCCGAGGAAGAGCTGGTGGTGGAGAACGTCAATCTGGACGATCCGGTCAAGCTCTATTTAAAGGAGATCGGCCGGGTGCCCCTGCTTTCCTCTGAGGAAGAGATTCAGTTGGCCGTCCGCATCGGGGAAGGGGACGAGTACGCCAAGAAACGGCTCACCGAGGCCAATCTCCGTCTGGTGGTGTCCATCGCCAAGCGGTAC
>JAAVYX010000203.1 GCA_022791355.1 Clostridiales bacterium
ACGCCAGAAAGAGGTCTGGCCAACGGCCAGACCGGGAACGTCAGAAAGAGGTCTAGCCAAGGGCCGGACCGGGAACGTCAGAAAGAGGTCTGGCCAACGGCCGGACCGGGACCTGGGAAAGCAAGGCGCTAGAGCCCCTCGCAAAAATATACGAGGAGCGTATGCTTTGTCTTGCAAAGCAAAATTTTTGTGAGGCCCTCGATAGGCCGAACGAAAATCTATAGGTATCTATAGGTATTATAAGGCGATTTCCCGTCTATGAAACTCTATAAAAAATAGCAGCGGCGCAGCTGCTTTTTTCGCGTGTCCGCCCGCTTCCGCAGGCAGGCGCTTTAAATAAAACGGCCCTGGGCCGCCCCGGCCCGGACGGCCGTTTTTCCGATTGCTAAGGCGATCTATAAAAACAGACTGTACAAACCCCCTGGTTATGGGGTATACTAATAGAACAGCGTAAATATGCCAAATTTTTCCCTGCCGGAAGGAAAGACTTCCGGCTGCGAGTAAGGGACGGCGCGCGCCGTTCCGTAAAGAGGTGTTTTCCATTGGGAAAGATCAATAAACGCGGCTGGCTGCTGGCCGTCGCCGACCTGCTGCTCATGGCGGTCAGCTATCTGCTCTCGGTATTCCTTTTCGATTATACCGAACCCAAGGTATTCTGGTGCATGGGTTTACTGCTTGCCCTGTTTTTAGCCGCCATGCTGCTCAGCCGGCTCTATCATACCATGTGGCGTTTTTCCCATGTTTTCGACTTTGTGAAGTTAACCGGCTACACCATGCTGGCATGCGGCTTTTTCGACGCGGTGGCCGTCTTCGGTTTTGGCTGCGATTTCTCTCTGGCCTTCTGCGGCTTCCAGGCCATGACGGCGGTTTATATCCTGATTTTCATCCGGGTGGTCTACCGGGTGTATATCCGGCAGTCCACCAGGGAAAGCCACGCCGCCCTGAAAAACAAGCGGCTGATGATTGTGGGAGCCGGCGTGGCCGCCAGCTATATTCTCAACGAGATCACCTATTCCGAATCCCCCTATCTGCCGGTCTGCATGGTGGACGACGACGCTTCCAAGGCCGGCAAGAGCATGATGAACATCCCTATTGTGGGCGCCACCGCCGACCTTGCCGCCAAGTGCGACGAGTACCGGATCGATTCCATCATCTTCGCCATCCCCTCCTGCTCGGCCGGCGACCGGACCCGTATTCTCAATCTCTGTTACGACACCAAGCGGGAGGTCAAGACCATCCCCTTCCTCCACAACCTTTTTGAGGACAAGCAGATTATGGACCAGATCAAGGATGTGGAGGTGGAGGACCTACTGGGCCGGGAGCCCATTAACTTTGACTTTAACAATGTTATCCAGTTCGTGCAGGGCAAGGTCTGCATGGTGACGGGCGGCGGCGGTTCCATCGGCTCGGAGCTCTGCCGGCAGCTGGCCAAATGCAGCCCCAAGCGCCTGATTATTCTGGATATTTACGAAAACAACGCCTACGATATCCAGCAGGAGCTCATCCGCAAGTACGGCGGCGAGCTGAGTCTCACGGTGGAAATCGCCTCGGTGCGGGACTATGCCAAGCTGGACCTGCTGTTTGAAAAGTATAAGCCCCAGCTGGTTTTCCACGCGGCGGCCCATAAGCATGTGCCGCTCATGGAGGGCAATCCGGAGGAGGCCATCAAGAACAATGTGGTGGGCACCCTCAACACCGCCATCCTGGCCGACAAGCATAAGGCCGAAAAGTTCGTCCTGATCTCCACCGACAAGGCGGTCAACCCCACTAACGTCATGGGCGCCACCAAGCGGTGCTGCGAGATGATTATCCAGTACCTCTCCCAGCAGCCGACCTATACCGTCTTCGCCGCCGTCCGCTTCGGCAACGTTTTGGGCTCCAACGGCTCGGTGGTTCCCCTGTTTAAGCGGCAGATCGAGCAGGGCGGCCCGGTGACCGTTACCCATCCGGACATCATCCGCTTTTTCATGACCATCCCCGAGGCCGTCTCCCTGGTGTTGGAGGCCGGCCGGCTGGCAAAGGGCGGCGAGATTTTCGTGCTGGATATGGGCGCGCCGGTCAAGGTGCTGACCCTGGCCGAAAATATGATCCGCATGTCGGGCTACGAGCCGTATGAGGATATCGACATTCAGTTTATCGGCCTGCGGCCCGGCGAAAAGCTCTATGAGGAAATCCTCATGGACGAGGAGGGTCTGACTAAAACCGATAACAACCGTATCTTTATCGGCCAGCAGGTCAAAATAGACCCGGTGGTTTTCCCTGCCGAACTGTACGAATTAAAGCAGATCGCCCTGCACGGGACCGTGCGGGAGCTGTTGGACAAGCTGGCCCATATCGTCCCCACCTTCCACCATAAAGGGGAATAAAGGGATTGCCGCGGACTTGCCGCTAGAAGAGCGGCGGGTTCGCCTGTAAGCTGCGCCGTCCGCGCTTTCGGGGTTCAGCGGGGAGCTTTTTCGGCCGTGCCTTCCCCATAACGCGCGATAGGGAGAAGAGGCTTGGGATAAGAATGGATACTTTACTATTTGAATGTATCGGCATGAAAAACGGAACTGCGTTTCCCATAACCAATACGGGCCGTGGCCAGGATATTTCCCCCGCGTTTTGGATAAAGAACCTGTCTTCGGATGCAAAAACGCTTGCTGTCACGCTTGAAGATATAAACCACCCGCTTTTTAAAAATTTTACCCATTGGCTTATCTGGAACATACCGGCCAGCCAAAGTATCGCCGAGGCCATTCCAGGTGGAAGGATCGTTGAAAGCTTAGGAAAGGCCAGACAAGGGCTTGGCTATGGTTGGTATAGGTACGCCGGGCCTAAGCCGCCGAAGGGCCGGCGGCATTTGTATCGCTTTACGGTTTATGCCTTAGACAGCGCCGTCGATTTAAAATTTCCCCCTACGAAAAATAGATTTCTTAGGAAAGCGAAGGGACGCATAATACAATGCGGCAGTATGATTTGCGCATTCGAATAGGGGAACGCGAAGGGCGGATGGATGTTATGGGGCTGCAAAGGCTGAATGCAGCGCCATTGTGAAGGAAAAATGGAAAAATTAAAATTAGGGCTTGATTTTTAAAAGAATATTCGATATACTATATAAGTCTTAATTTTATATGTATGTGGAGAAGTCGCCTAGCTTGGTCGAGGGCGCACGACTGGAAATCGTGTAGACGCCAAACACGTCTCGAGGGTTCGAATCCCTCCTTCTCCGCCAAAGAAAAACTCCTTGAAAAAGGCTGGAAAGCCTGATTTCAAGGAGTTTTTTATATGTTTTTGCACATACACAAACAAGATGTAAAATCGCGCGATAAGTCATTGCAAGTCAGTAATTTGAAATATCTTTACGATATCTTATTCAGGTAATCGTCGTAGAATTTAAACGGCGACATTTTTTCAATCCTTTCTATGTTTTAAAATAACCAAAAAGGACTGACAGAGTAGATTCCAGCAGAATATTTGGCGGCAAACAAAAGGCCGCCGGCGCCTTCTTGGAGCGGAAGTGATGCGCGTCGCCAAACGGCCATGCGCTGACAATGCCGCATAGCGGCGATGAATTTTCCATATGTCCTTGTCGTCTACCCTAGGCGGACTGGTAAAGAATCGGCGGTATCTTTCAAAGGGTAAAATGAATGAGACCGGTCGCTGTTTAGGATTTCATGAAACGAACGACGGTTCTCGAACGGTGATGAAGCAGGGAAAGGGTTCAAACTTGGGACGGTCAAACTACTGGCTCCCGCAAGATCATAACCGTTTTGATTTAAGCAGTAAATTCAAATGGACTACTGTTAATTATTAGCTCGCGCGCAGAAAAATGGGAAACGGCTTTTTCATAGTCTCTTACCAAACGCCAAGCTGGTTACTGGCCTTTTTGAAAGGTTGGGACGCGCTTTTTATGGGCGTAAATACAGGGAAATGGTAGCGGAAGCTAAATAATAATCTGCCGAGGAGCTGTGATTAGAATGTCGAATCAACTGTTTGAAAAGGCAAAAGCTTTTATGTGCCGTAACGCGCGGCCGCTTGACCTGGCGCGCTTTCAATATCATTTTGAAAACGGCAGCAAAGAAAACGTACTCCGCGTTTTGTCCTACTATCAAAACGCGGACGGCGGCTGCGGCCATGCAATAGGGCCGACTGCCGGAATCCCCATTCAACGCCCTTGCATACGGGCGGCGCAAGCGATATCATAAGAGAACTGGATTATCCCGACCGGAAGCATCCTCTTATACAAGGTCTGCTGAAATGGTATGCCGGCGGCCAATATTTTGACGGAAAGCATTGGCTCCTAACCGTACCGAGCAACAACGATTATCCCCACGCGCCCTGGTGGCATACCGAAAGCGACAGCTCCTGTCATACGGATTATAACGGTACGGCGCCGATCGCCGGATTTATTGTGCGCTATGCGGAGCCCGGCAGCCGTCTATTTGAGCTGGGCCTGCGCGTTGCAGGGGAAGCGATCGAGGCCCTATCCGATCTGGATATAACGGATATGCACACCTGCGCCTGTTATATCAGGATGAAGGAAGATATTGAAAGAGCAGGCCTTTCGGACCTCCTTCCATACGAAACCTTAAAACAGAGACTGCATGCGTCGGTCAACCAGATGATTGTTTCCGACAGGTCAAAGTGGAACGGTTACATATGCAGGCCTTCGCGGTTTTTATCTTCCAGAGAAAGCGAATATTACGCGGCCAATCAAGAAATCGCAGAGTACGAATGCGCCTTTATCATCGATACGCGGCTGGCCGACGGTTCTTGGGATATTCCATGGCAGTGGGAGGATTATCCGGACGAGTGGGCTGTCAGCAGGAATTGGTGGAAAGGCGCCGGCGTCATTTCGAATTTGCTGTATCTCAAAGGCTTTCATATGCTCTAAGGAACAGCATAAAAACAGTATGTACGCAAAGACCTAAATCCATCATGAAAAGGTAAAATGTCTTTCGCGTTTTTTTCAACTCGATACAAAATATGATAAAGCCTGCGGTTTGCAAACCGCAGGCTTTTGGATAGCCGTCAAGGACATAACGCATTACGCCGTCACACGCGGACCCGCCTTACGTTTTATCTCCCGGCTTAGCTAGCAGGGCGATAAGATAACCGAAAACCACAGCGGCCGTGATGCCTGCCGCCGTGGCGGTGATGCCGCCGGTAATGATTCCCAGAAGCCCCTGCTCGCTCACCGCCTTCTGCACGCCTTTAGCCAGAGAATAGCCGAAACCGGTCAGCGGAACGGTGGCGCCGGCGCCGGCGAACTTGACCAGCGGCTCGTATACGCCCACGGCCGTCAGAAGTACGCCGCCGGTTACATAGGCCACAAGGATCCGGGCGGGGGTCAGCTTGGTGAAGTCGATGAGGATCTGCCCCAGAAGACATAGGCCGCCGCCCACCAAAAAGGCCTTGATATACATCATAATATCCATATTCTCACCTCGTTTTTTTCGGCCGTATAAACAGCCCTTTGGGCTATTGTTTCCCGAAGCTATCCCGCCTATTCCGATTTTGGTATCGACCGTTTGTGAAAAGAAGGCCGCCCAGCTTTAAAAGAAAAGGCGAAAAAGCGCCGTCGCTTTTTCGCTGGAAGAGGGGATTGGTCTTATTTATGACGTTGACGTATCGTATATTTTCAATGAAAGAAAAGCAGACGCTGCGTATAGGACCGAGGACGCGGAAAGGAAAAACACATGCTGTATTCATGCTATTATGATAGAAGCGGCGCCCTCTGCGGTAAAAGCCGGGCCGCCGCCCGTACGCCTAAATAGCTCAAACGAGAACGACCTTTTCGAACAACCTCTAGAACTATGCAAAACAGCCTGGAAGCGTCGGCCGCGCCAACGTTTCCAGGCTGTCGTTATGTTAAAAGGCGGCCTTATAAACCTCCAGCACCAACTCCTTGGTGCAGGGACGGGGATTGCCGCCGGTACAGACGTCGGCCATAGCGGCGTCGGCCAGGGCGGACAGGTCCTCCTCCTTGACCCCGATCTCCCGCAGGGTCTGGGGAATCTTCACGTCCATGGACAGACGGCGCACCGCGTCGACGGCAGCCTTGCGGTATTCGGCCTGACTCATACCGTCCACGTCCGGCACGCCCATGGCCCGGGCGATTTCCTTGAACTTGTCCCCGGTGTAATCCTGGTTAAACTCCATTACGTATGGCAGGAGCGCCGCGTTGGCTACGCCGTGGGGGGTGTCGTAGAAGGCGCTCAAGGGGTGGGCCATACCGTGGACGACCCCCAATCCCACGTTGCAGAAGGCCATGCCGGTGACATACTGGCCCAAGGCCATATCGGTCCGGCCGTCGGGGTCGTTCTCCACCGCCTTGCGTAGGGAACGGGAGATGAGCTCGATAGCCTTGAGATTCAATGTATCGGCCAGCTCCCAGGCGGCCAAGGTGGTGTAGCCCTCAATGGCGTGGGTCAATGCATCCATACCGGTGGCGGCGGTGAGGCCGGCCGGCATACTGCTCATCATGTCGGGGTCGACGACGGCGACCACCGGAATGTCATGGGGATCCACGCAGACGAACTTGCGCCGTTTGGCCTCGTCGGTGATTACGTAGTTAATGGTAGTTTCGGCGGCCGTACCGGCGGTGGTGGCCACGGCGATAACCGGCACGCTCTTATTTTTTGTGGGGGCCGCGCCCTCCAGGGAAACCACGTCGGCAAATTCGGGGTTGTTGATAATGATGCCAATGCCCTTGGCGGTATCCTGGGGCGAGCCGCCGCCGATGGCGATCATGTAATCGGCCCCCGCCCGCTTGTAGGCCTCCACGCCGGCCTGCACCATGGCCACGGAAGGATTGGCCTTCACCCCGTCGTATATTTCATAGGGGAGGCCGGCCGCGTCCAGCAGGTCGGTAATCTTTTGGACGACCTGAAAGCGAACCAAATCCGCGTCGGTGACAATCAGGGCCTTTTTTAGCCCCCGGGACTGAACCTCGGTCACGATTTCCCGAATCGCTCCCTTGCCGTGATAGGACGTCTCGTTGAGAATGAATCGATTGGCCATACTGTATACCGCTCCCTTACGATAAAATAGCCTCCTGCGGCTATCTTATCAAATTTTATCCACAGCCTGCGGCTATGTGCGATTTTATCATTTCGGCCTGTCCGCCATGATAAAATCCGGCCCTTTCGGGTTCGCTTTTATTGTACGTTCCCCCGCGGAAAATAACAAGGGGGTGTTTCGCTTCTTTTAAAAATGATACTGCGGCCGCGGGGCCTATGGCGTCATTCGGCGTCTGGCGGGTATCCGTCTTCCTTTCCCGGCGGACTGGGGGAATTTTTTTAAGTTCGCATAATTTGGTGGAAACCGCAGGTAGAATATGTTATACTTATTCGTACGCCCGAGGGGGACGTATACGTGTGCGTCCCGATCCGGAAAGCGGCCAAGGCTTTTGCCTTCCGACCGGACGGGCCGTGCAGAAAACGATACAAACGCCGCCGCAAGGCGTATGAAGGTCCGATACGCAGCATATATGATGTAAGAGAATAAAGGGATATACGGCCTGCGGCCAGGGAGGAAGCGGAAAATGGATTTTTTCATAAACATTATCAAAACGATTGTGCTGGGCATTATCGAGGGCGTCACCGAATGGCTGCCGGTCAGCAGTACCGGCCATATGATTCTGGTGGAGGATATTCTCAAGCTCAAGGTTACGCCGGAATTTTGGAACATGTTCATGGTGGTCATCCAGCTGGGCGCGATTCTGGCCGTGATGGTCATTTTCTGGCATAAGCTCTGGCCCTTCCACACAAAAAAGCTGGCTCGCAACCATTTCAGCTATATAAGCGATAATAAGGCGCTGGCCGCCCTCCAGCGGTTTACCGACAATCACGTCTACCTGGATAAAATCATCCTCTGGCTGAAAATTCTGGTTTCCTGCCTGCCGGCCATCATCATCGGTCTGCCCTTGAACGACTGGCTGGAGGAGCATACCAGCACCTCCCCGGTTGTAGCCGCTATGCTGGTGCTTTACGGTATCCTTTTTATCGTCATCGAGAATTACAATAAACGCCGCAAGCCGAAAATCAACAAGCTCAGCGAGATCACCTTTCAGACCGCTCTTTTCATCGGTATCTTCCAGGTGCTCTCCCTGATTCCCGGCACCTCCCGGTCGGGCGCCACCATCATCGGCGGGATTTTGGTGGGCGCCTCCCGCAAAATCGCGGCTGAGTACACTTTTTTTCTGGCCATTCCGGTCATGTGCGGGGCCAGTCTCCTTCGGCTGGTCAAGTTCGGCTTCAACTTCACCGGCGAGGAACTGGTCATCCTGCTGGTAGGTATGCTGGTCGCCTTCTTCGTATCCCTGCTGGCTATTAAGTTCTTGATGAACTTTGTAAAAAAGCATGATTTCAAGGTCTTCGGCTGGTACCGTATCGTTTTGGGTCTGATCGTGATCGGCGTCTACGCCGCGCAGAATTTTATAAAGTAAAGCGGATGCATATGCAAAAGGACCTCTGTCGTGGGACAGAGGTCCTTTTTTATTGGAAAGCCGTCAACGGGCCAAGCCCGCCTGTAGCTTTTTGCTTCCCTTAATGCACTGGAGCATGGCCCGGCCGTTCTGCCGCAGGTAGGGGCAATTCTCCATATACTCCTTGAGCTCGTCGAACCTTTCCAAATTGCCGCCAAAGGCGTTGCCCAAAATGGTGTAGGTCACCGTGCTGGAGACGTTGGCGTCTCCCTCGGCGTACATTTCATTGAGCATAGAGAAAAACTTGCCGAGCTGCTTTTTGCTGGCCTTGGGATCGGCGGCCAGCTCCCGCAGCTTGACGGCGGCGGTTTGGGCGAAAAAGTCCTGATACAGGAACTCGCCGTACTTGGCCATATGCTCCCGATAGGTATCCTTATACTGAGGAAAGATGGCCAGAAAACGCTGGGCCAGAGCCTCTACGTTAGGCGTGGCGCCCGAGGCCGCCTTGCTGGGCAGGGCCACGTCCCTGAGCGCGTTCCCGCCGGTCTGTTTCTTCATGCCGAATAGCTCCCGCAGGCTTTCGCCAAAGTCCTCCGAAACCGCCGCCGCGTCCCGCGGGGTATGGGTCTCGTCGAACAGCCAGGCGGCCAGCTCCTTAAACTGCACCGCCTCTCCCTCTGTGACGTCGGCGGCCGACAGCTTGAAAAGCTTACGCGGCTCGTCGTACTCCACCCTGACCGCTTTTTTATCGTTTAGGTATACGCCGGGCGCGTCGGGGCTTTCCCGCAGTTTCTGGGCCTCGAAAACCGGTTCCAGCCCGGCGAGAATCGTCTCATATGCTTTCTGGTCCATTCCATCACATCCTGCCTTTTCTTTAAACATGTATGTTTCGCCTGCGGCGCACAAAGTCCGCCAAGGGAAAATCTGCACAATATAAAATATAGTATAGCACCCTTGGGCCGGTTTGTCACCCGATAAACGGAATTTATCACAGATAATTCAAAATTGGCCGGAAATGGGTTTTCTTTCTTCCGGCAGATATGGTATGATATGGATTATAGTTTATTTTATTTGGCCGGCGGGCTATTTCGCTTTGTTTATCAGCTAAGCGCGAGGGTTCGCGCCAGATTTCCCCTTCCTTTTCGCCCTGTCCCTTACCGGCGGCTTGCCTCCCGCTGCCCACAAAAACGGGCTAACGTTTTTATCTCGCTATCGGCGGGTAAGCGAAACGTAAAAAGCTAAAGCGCGGAGCAATGCCGGTCTGCGCCGCCGGGAGGCAACCGGAGGCATCCGGAAGGGCGCGGCTCTGGAGGCGGCGGTAACGCTTTTTGCCCCCCTCTTTTTTCGCGGGGCAAAAGAGGAGAACTAGCGGCGCTTTATCACCGGGAGGTCGGATAGAGGCGCGTAGTACCGGGAACTGGAGCGGGTATGGGAGTAAAAAAGGCATATCCGGCGCAAAATCTCCCACTCGAAAAAAAGTAGCCGCGCTGCCGTTTTTTGCGCATCCGCCCGCTCCCGCGGGCAGGCGTTTCAATCTAAATGGCCCGGGACAGGACGGCCCGGCTGGCCATTTTTACAGATTGTCATAGGCAATCTGTAAAAATCAAAAAGAAAAGGATGATTTTCATGCCAACTCCCGTCTCAACCCTTTTTGTCGGCATAGGCGGCTATGGGGACGTTTATCCCAGCCTTTGTGAGAAATTCCCCGAAGCCGCCGCGCTCTGCCGCCCCGTAGGGGTGGTGGACCCCTATGCGGAAAAGGCCCCTCACTATCGGTGGTTTCAACAAATGGGCCTATCCTTTTACGATACCATAGAAGCCTTTTATGAAAAAAACGCCGCCGAGCTGGCGGTCATTTCCACCCCTATCCATCTGCATAAACCCCAGAGCCTTTACGCCCTGTCTCAGGGCAGCCGGGTTCTCTGCGAAAAGCCGCTGGTTCCCTGCATGGACGACGCGATGGAGCTGCTGGCCGCCGAAAAGCGGTCCGGCAAAAAGCTGGGCGTGGGCTTCCAATGGAGCTTCTCCGCCGCCATGAACCGCCTCAAGGCCGACATTTTGGCCGGCCGGTTTGGAAACCCCCTCTTTTTAAAGTCCCTGATCTGCTGGAAACGGGGACACGACTACTACCGTTCCAGCGGCTGGAAGGGCCGGATTACCGACGGCGCGGGCCGTCTGATTCGGGACTCGGTGGTCACCAACGCAACGGCCCACTATCTGCATAACATGTTCTTCCTGCTGGGCGGCGACGGCGGGGCCGCCTGGCCTGACCGGGTGGAGGCCCAGGTCCTGCGGGCCAAGGACATCCAGTCCTTCGATACCTGTCTGCTGAAGGGAAGCTTTCCCGGCGGGACCGGCTTCTGGTTTGGCGCCACCCATTCCAACGATGGGGAGGAACAGACCCGTTTTCTCTACCGTTTCGAAAGGGGAACGGTCTACTTCAACGAACGCCCGGGCGACCCCGGCGACCATATGATCGCCGAATTTGCCGACGGCAGCCGGGAGGATTATGGTAATCCCCAGGCCTTTTCAGAGCTTCTCCATAAATTTCTCACCATGCTGCGGGCCTGCCGTGAGCCGGATATCACCATCCCTTGCTCGGTGGAAACCGTACTGCCCCATCTGTCGGTCTGCGAGGGGCTGTTTGAGCAGGCGCGGGTACAGTCCTTTGCGCCGGAGGCCTGTTTCGAGGGGGGCGAGCCCCAGGGCGTGTATGTCCGTGGTCTGTCCCAAGTCATGCTAGCCGCTTATGAGGCGGAGGAGCTGCCCAGCCATATGACCGGGCTTCCCCTAAACCTGCCTGAAAGCTGGCGCTTTATACCGCGAAAGGGGGCCTAGCCATGCGCGTCTGTATCATCGGGGACTGCGGCGGCCATATAGGCAGTATCTTCGACGGCCGGCTAGGGCCCCATACCTATGTGGGCGCGGCCGCCTCCTCCGACCTGGAATCCCTGGAGGGGCTGGGCCGGCTGGCCCTGTCCAAAACCGGCCGGGAGCTGCCCCTGTTTGCCGACTGGCGGGAGATGCTGGATACCCTGCGACCGGACATAGCGGCGGTGGACTGTCTTTTCTCCCATCACGCCGAGGTCGCCTGCTTTGCCTTGGAGCGGGGTATCCACGTCTTCTCGGAAAAGCCGGCGGCCACGACCGTCGAGGACCTGCGTATGCTGGAGGAGACGGCCGCTCGTTCGGGCGCGCGGCTCTTTTCCATGCTGACCGCTCGGTTCGACCCCTGGTTTTACACTGCCCGCAAACTGGTGGAAGCAGGGGAACTGGGCGACCTGCTTCTGGCCGGCGGGCAAAAGTCTTATAAGCTGGGACGGCGGCCGGCCTTTTTCCACCGGCGGGAAACCTACGGCGGCACAATCCCCTGGGTGGGGATCCATACAGTGGACCAGCTGCTTTGGCTTACCGGCCGGAAATGTACGGAGGTCTACGCCAAGCAGACGACGCTGGGCAACGGCGGCCATGGAGAGCTGGAGACGGCGGCGGCCCTGCTTCTGGAGCTGGAGGGCGGTCTGCCCGCCCACGTCAATATCGACTACGGCCGGCCCCAAAACGCCCCCTCTCATGGAGACGACCGGGTTCGCTTGGTAGGGACCAAGGGGGTTTTAGAGGTGCGGGGGGACCGGGTTTTTCTCATAAACGACCGGCAGGACGGCCGGGAGCCGGTGGAAAACATGACCCCCGAGCCCATCTTCGATGGATTTATTCGTCTGCTGCAAGGCTCGGACGACCCCATGTACGCCGGCTGCGACGGTCTGACGGCGACTCGCGTCTGCCTGGCGGCCCGCGAATCGGCCGGCCTGGGGCGGCCAATTGCTTTGTAACATAGAACGTCCTTGCAAGGTCCCGCCGGTTCCCGGAAGAAAGGGTTTTAGAGGTTTGGCCGCAGGCCGAATCGAGATGTCCGAAAGGCTTGGCGAAAAATTAAGCGGGAAAAATAGCGTACAAAAAAGTTTTCTGTTGCTTTTAAAAAGGGCGGCAGGATAGGAAACAATCCCCTTGCCGCATCCGGCGGGCCGCGGCATTTTTAACAGCATGACACCCGCACGAAATGCGATTTTCTTTCGGAGTGACCGTACTGCAATCGGACATACAGTGGAAGTTAGCTACATAGCGCATCTCATAGTATAGAGTGAAATGAACAAACTGTTGGAATATGCGCAGCTGATTCTCGGCGAGGATTTGGAGAAGCATGTTTTGTGGGACGCGGGAGCATCAGCTGATGGATTGAGAATATATAGCGCAGCCCATCGATCAGTAATGATCGATGGGCGTCAATTTTATTTGCTGTTGTTTTGGAAAACCGGCAATTCATAAAGATAATCCTTATCAAAGGCTTTCAAATATTTCTGGGTTTTCCATTAGGGGCAGTTTGAAAAATCGGAATTGCCGTCATATTC
>JAAVYX010000204.1 GCA_022791355.1 Clostridiales bacterium
CGGTTTTGCCCACGCCGGGCTCGCCGATGAGGCAGGGATTGTTTTTGGTCCGGCGGGAGAGGATTTGGATGGTGCGGTAGAGCTCGGCCTGGCGGCCGATGATGGCGTCCAGCTCCCCGGCCTTGGCCCGTGCGGTAAGATTGACGCAGTACTGATCCAGAAACCTGCGCTTTTTGGCGGCGGATTTTTTCTTCCTCTTCTCCCGGCCCTCCGGCCGCTTTTCCTCTTCCCCCGCGTCCTTTTCGGCCCCGGCCGGCCGGTCGTTCTCGGCCGACCCGAAAATATTCTGCAAAAAGGGGAAAGTGGCCGCGCCGCCGGGTTCAAAGCTGTCCCCATCCCCGTTTTCCTCTGTCATGGACATAAAGTCCATAAACTGGCTGTTCATCTGCTCGATATCCTCGTCGCTGATGTTCATCTTCTCCAGCATATCGTTGACCGGCTGGATACCGGCCTCCTTGGCGCAGGTAAGACAAAGGCCCTTGGGGGTCATCTTGCCGTTCTCCAGCTCGGATATGAAGACCACGGCGGGTCTTTTTTTACATTTGCTGCACAGCTGCATCATATCATTCCTTCTTTCCGGGATGGGAAGCTAGTTATCTTCATCCTTGCGCTTGCCCAGCCGCAAGAACATTTTCACATAATTAAACAGGGCGAAAAGCATACTCACCGCCGCCAGCGCGGCCAGGGTCATGGCGATGGCTTCGGGAATGGCGGGGTAAATGTCCGTGAGGACCACAAAGGCCCCGGCGGCGTAGATAATCACGGTGGAGAGTTTGCCCCACCAACGGGCCGACACCGGCTCCACCCCGGACTGGGCCAGCACCATGGCTCCGGTGACCATACAAAATTCCTTAGCGAACAGGAGCGCCATCAGGGGGATCAGATAGGCGTGGTTGACGCAGATACAGACCACCATGGCCGCCTGGGTCAGCTTATCGGCGGCGGGGTCAAGGACCTTGCCCAGGTCCGAAACCATATGGAATTTCCGGGCAATGATCCCATCCAGTACGTCGGTCAGCCCCGATAGGGCCAGTATGCCGAAAGCCCACCAGTAGTTTCCCTGCAAACCGGTATGGAAATAGAGGACTACAAAAACCGGAATCAGCAGAATACGAAAAAAGGACAGAAGGTTGGGAACGGTCCATATCCGGTTCATTTTTTCACTTCCCTTTCAGACAGCCGGCCCAGCTCAGCGTCTGTTTTAAAACCGTATAAGCGACGGTTTTAAAACAGACGCCCGGACCGCAGATAAATTTACAAAGCGTCCGCCGGCGAAAAGAAATCTGCGGCAGGCTTCGTACAAGCTTTGCGTAAATTTGCGTGAGAGCATCCGGATTCACTCCAGCGGTCCCGGTTTGGCCTTTGGCCAAACCTCTCTCTGGCGTCCCGGTTTGGCCTTTGGCCAAACCTCTAGGAACCTTCCTTGCGGGAAGCGATGCAGAGGCGCTCTAGCGCCGCGATCTCCGGGTAAAGCCGTCTAGCGCCGGGGACATCAGAACGTCCTTCGGCCGTTCACATGGATGCTCCAAGAGAAAATGTACGTAAAGCTATAGGCAAAGCATAGGCCGGACCAGCGCGGTTTATACCGGCGGGCCTCAAAACGGCTTAAAGCCGTAGAGCCACTTAAACAGCCAGGTACGCTGAATAGCGCCCCGCAGCTGCATTCCAAAGTCCCCGCCGGCCAGGGCGGCAATCGCGCCGATAAGCCAGCAGAGCAGCAGAATCAGCAGAGTAGCTTTGACCAGTCCCAACGCGCCGCCCAGCACCCGGTTGACCGTACCGATGACCGGCAGCTGGAACATTCGATTGATCGTTCGAGCCAGCAACCGCACCAGCAACATTCCCAGCAGGAAGATAACAATGATCAGAATCACCCGCGTCATGCCGGTAAGGACAGGCCGGGCCACATAATTGGTCACCGCGCCGGCCATACCCTCCGACCCGTCCAGCCCCTTTTGGAGGGCGGCGGTCAATCCCTCCTCCGTGATGCCGAACCCAGCGGCTCCCTGGGTTACAAAGTCGGGAAGCTGGCTCCAGAAACTGCCGGCCGCCTCGGCGGCCGAGTCGCCTACCTGGCTTTGTATGGCCGCGGCGGCCGAACGGGTGATCGGCTCCTCCATAAAGGTGTCAAAAATCCAGCCGGATATGGGACCAGTACAAGCGAAAGCCAGCACGCAGACCAGCACATAGCCCGCTAGTTCCACCACCGTGCGGACAAATCCCCTGCGGTAGGAACGGAATACAATAAAGATAAACAGGGCGAGCAGGATGAGATCCAAGATGATAGCCATATCCTTTCCTCCTTATGTGCGCTCTGTATTTTTTTATTTGTTTTTGAGATGGGATAGAATTTTTCCTGCCGCCTCGTTTTTTATTTAGTAGACAGGAGATTGCGGCAGATTTCCTTTTTATTGTTTAGCCGGGAGGGAAGTTTCGCGCCAGATTTCCTTTTATTATTCCTGCAAAAGTTCGTCTCCTTTAGGCCCCATCTTTTGTGAAGCGACAGAAGCAGGGAGGAGAATAGCGTTACCGCATACGCAATCGCCTCCCGCCGACACCGTTCCGCGCTTCAGCTTGTTACGTTTCACTTAAACGCTGGTAAGCTGGTAGTAAGAGCAGAGCGATGGCTATATTTGCAGGAAGCAAGAGGAAAACAGCCAATCACAAGGAAATCGGACGCTTTCCTATTCAAGTTTTGACCGACTCAGTTCAGAGTTACAAGATTTTTGAAAATCCGCAGTATTTCCGGGAGCGCGTCTTTTACCTCCTTTTCTTGACAAAAGGGATCGCGCCGTTGGACACGGCAATGGAGTAACCATAAAAGCTCATCTGGCGCGAAATCTCCCGCCAAGCTAAAAGATAAAAGAAAAATCAAACTTACGGCGCGTCCCGCGCAAAAATCTATAGACCATCATAGCATATCGGCATGCGAATGAAAAGGCAAAGAAACGGAAAACCATTCTTAATTTTTTGGAAAGGCCGGTAATGCCGCCCATTTTATGAGGTCGACCCTTCCGGCGGGCCAAAGGATAAAAGCTTCCCCGCCTCCAGCACTATAGCTCTTCCGCCGGAGGTGGCCGCAAGCTGAGTGGCGGCGTAGCCGCAGTCCCATTCCCCAGCGACGGTTCCGTCGGGCAGATAGGCTTTCACCTGATGGTCGAACAGACAGTAGATAAAACCGCCTCCATATGCGGCGTATTTGAGATTGCCCTCCACCGTAAAGGCGGCCTTTTCGTTTCCTTTCCCGTCCAGCAGAATAATACGGTTTACGGTCTCGTCGCTGGCCCGGCCGGTAACCGCCAGCACGCCCGCCGCCGTCCCGCCGGACAGGGGATGGGCCTGGCGCAGCTCGCCGGTCAAGGGATAATCGGTCCGGCCGGCCTGCCCGGCGGCCGTGGCCCCGGTACAGCTCCAGTCCACCGTGGAAACCGACTGGTCGGTAATCACTGCGAGCCGTTTTCCCCGGGTCTCCAGCTCGACGATGACGGCGTTTCCGTAGGGCAGAGCGGCTACCGGCTCGTTTTTGCCCATATCAAAGATATACAGGGTGGAGACGTATTGTCCCCCCTCGGCCTTTAAGGCGGCGGCGGCCAGCCGCCGGCCGTTGTCGGACAGGGCCACGGCGCTGATGAGCTCCTCGGATGACCACCAGTTATATAGGCTGGCAAAGTTTTTATCCACTACGCTGACCTGGGCGGCGTAGCCCTGGGTCTTGGTCACAAATGCGCAGGCCCCGCTGCGGCCTACGGCGGCAGTCACAATGGAATTGTCCAGCTTGCGCTCGTCCACTACCTGATGGTTATTAAAGATTTTAACCC
>JAAVYX010000205.1 GCA_022791355.1 Clostridiales bacterium
CGGCAAGACCATGACCCAGCACCAGCTGGCCAAATGGTGCAACGCCGACATCATCATCTACGTGGGCTGCGGCGAACGGGGCAATGAGATGACCCAGGTGCTGGACGAGTTCGGCGAGCTGATCGACCCCCGTTCGGGCCGGAAGCTGACCGACCGTACCGTGCTCATCGCCAACACCTCCAATATGCCGGTGGCGGCCCGGGAGGCCTCCATCTACACCGGCATCACCTTGGCCGAGTATTACCGGGACATGGGCTACGACGTGGCCATGATGGCCGATTCCACCTCCCGCTGGGCCGAGGCCCTGCGGGAAATCTCTGGGCGGCTGGAGGAAATGCCGGCCGAGGAAGGCTTTCCCGCCTATCTGCCCTCCCGCCTGTCGGAATTCTACGAGCGGGCCGGCCGGGTGGAAACCTTAAACGGCAAGCAGGGCTCGGTGACGGTCATCGGGGCGGTTTCGCCCCAGGGAGCCGACTTCTCCGAGCCGGTCACCCAGAACACCAAGCGGTTTACCCGGGTCTTCTGGGCGCTGGATAAGTCCCTGGCCTACGCCCGCCATTATCCCGCCATCAACTGGACCACCAGCTACAGCGAGTACGATCTGGATCTGGCCCGGTACTTGGAGGACGAGGTCGACCCCGATTTTATGAAGTACCGCGCCCGGTTTATGGCCATTCTCCGGGAGGAAAGCGCCCTGATGGAAATCGTCAAGCTCATCGGCGCGGACGTTCTGCCCGACGATCAGAAGCTGACCATCGACCTGGCCCGGGTCATCCGGGTGGGCTTTTTGCAGCAGAACGCCTACCATGCCGACGATACCTACGTACCCCTGCGCAAGCAGTTTTTGATGATGCGGGTGGTCCTGCACCTCTACGACAAGGGCCGCCAGCTCATCGCCGCCGGCCTGCCGGCGGCCCGGATCAGCGAATCGGGCCTCTATGAAAAGCTGATCAAGATCAAATACGACGTGCCCAACGACAAGCCCGAGCTATTCGACGACTATCTGGCCGATATCGACCGGGTTATGGACGGCCTGCTGCAAAACAGCGCGCCTATCCAGTAAGCCTTTCCGGCAAATCCTGCGTAAAGGACTGAATTGCTATGATTATTGAACATGTGGGACTCCAGGATATCGCCGGTTCCCTTGTGGTGCTGGACGGGGTCGAGGGTGCGTCCTATGAGGAGATTGTAGAGCTGCGCCTGGAGGACGGCGGCCGCCGCACCGGCCGTATCGTCCAAATCGACGGGGAGCGGGTGGTCATTCAGGTCTTTGAGGGAACCCGGGGACTCTCCCTGCAAAATACCCGCACGGTCTGTACGGCGCACCCCATGGAGCTCTCCCTTTCGGGTGAAATTTTAGGCCGGGTGTTCGACGGCGTGGGCCGTCCCAAGGACGGGCTGGGAGATATTTTCCCCGAGGCGTCCATGGACGTAAACGGCCTGCCCATCAACCCGGTCTCCCGGGTCTACCCCCGAAACTATATCTCCACCGGCGTCTCGTCTATCGACGCTCTTTCCACCCTGATCCGGGGACAGAAGCTGCCGATCTTCTCGGGCTCGGGCATGAAGCATAACGAGCTGGCCGTGCAGATCGTCCGTCAGGCCAAGATTGCCGACGAGGAGGGGGCGGATTTCGCCATCGTCTTCGCCGCCATGGGCGTGAAAAACGACGTGGCCGATTACTTCCGCCGCTCCTTTGAATCCACCGGCGTTTTGGAGCGGGTGGTCATGTTTTTAAACCTTTCCAACGACCCCATCATCGAGCGTACCATCACCCCCCGCTGCGCCCTGACCGCCGCCGAGTATCTGGCCTTCCAGAAGGGGATGCACATCCTGGTGGTCATGACCGATATGACCTCCTACTGCGAGGCCCTGCGGGAGTTCTCCTCCTCCAAGGGCGAGATTCCCGGCCGTAAGGGTTATCCCGGCTATCTGTATTCCGATTTGGCCTCCCTATACGAGCGGGCGGGCATGATCAAGGGAAGCAAGGGCTCGGTCACCCAGATTCCCATCCTCACCATGCCCAACGACGATATCACCCATCCCGTTCCCGACCTGACCGGCTACATCACCGAGGGCCAGATCGTTTTGGACCGCGCCTTAGACGGACTGGGCGTCTATCCCCCGGTGAGCGTGCTGCCCAGCCTGTCCCGTCTGATGAAGGACGGTATCGGCGAGGGGTATACCCGAGCCGACCACGCCCCCTTGTCCAACCAGCTGTTCGCCGCCTATGCCAAGGTGCAGGACGCCAGGGCCCTGGCCTCGGTTATCGGCGAGGATGAGCTGTCGCCTACGGATAAAAGGTATATTGAGTTCGGCCGCCGGTTTGAAAACCGTTTTCTCTCCCAGCGTTCCACCGAAAACCGCAGCATAGAACAGACCCTGAACCTGGGCTGGGAACTGCTCTCCACCCTCCCTAGAGAGGAACTGGACCGTATCGACGACGAGCTGCTGGATAAGTATTACCGTGCGGACGGCGGGGATTCCACCGCCGAGGCCGCAGGGGACGGGGAAGAAGTCAAGTAGTCCGCAAAGGAAAAAGACAGCAATTTGTTTGGACCGGGTGTAAGCATGGCGGCGCTGTTCTCCTAGACGGACGACAGCTGGACGCCCGACCGAGCGGCTAGGCCTTCCGCCTTGCCCTGCATACATCCTTCCCCAAACAAATTAGCAGACTACCAGCTCTTTTTTATGGCCCCGGCCCTTTTGCCGCCCGTCGGCGGACGGCGTCCCGCGGCGCGGTTTTCCGGCAAACTTTACCGTTAGCAGCGTTAAAAATCTTTGGCGTACGCCAGTTACGCCTGCAAATTTTTTGCCTTGCATTCCGGAAAACCTGCTCGGAAATCCGTACTTTTTCGCTTATGTGAACTGGCTTTAGCGGGGCGGAAGCCGCCCCCTTTCCGCCGCGCATGTTTTGAAACGAGGTGAATGTCCTTGGCTGAACAGGTTTTCCCCACCAAAGGCAATTTGATGAAAATAAAAAAATCCCTGGAGCTGGCCCGCACCGGCTTTGACCTGCTTGACCGTAAGCGGAACATCCTGGTACGGGAAACCATGGCCCTTATCGACACGGCCAAGGAGATCCAGAGCCTGATCAATGTCACCTACGCCAAGGCCTATGAGGCGCTGCAGGCTGCCAACGTCACCCTGGGACTGGTGGATGAGATGGCCGCCGCCATTCCGGTGGAGCATGGCCTGTCCATTGGCTATCGCAGCGTCATGGGGGTGGAGATCCCGTCTGTGGGGCTGCACCCCACTCCCCGTAAAAACTATTTTGGCTATCAGAGCACCAGCGTGCAGCTGGACGAGGCCTACGCCCGGTTCGACGACGTGAAACGCCTGACCGCCCGGCTGGCTGAAATCGAAAACGGGGTTTACCGGCTGGCCCAGGGCATCCGTAAAACCCAAAAGCGGGCTAACGCCTTAAAGAATATTATGATTCCCCGGTTTGAAACGCAGGTCAAGTTTATAACCGACGCGCTGGAGGAAAAGGAGCGGGAGGAGTTCTCCCGTCTGAAGGTTATCAAAAAGACCTTGGACGCGTAAAGGAGATCGCTGCCTCCAAACGGCGGGGCCTTTTAGGAACACTTCGTAAAAAAACTGGCGCCCGTTGGAAAGCGTTTGCTGTTCAGCGGGCGTTGAATGATATAGGCAACATATCCCCAAAACTGCAAACGACGTTTTTGCACCCGGCCCACCGGCAGGTAAGCGTTGCCTATGAAGTCTAAGGCATGGCCGCGGCTGCGGCCTTATGCGGCGCGTATCGCAGCAGACTGCAAAAGAAGGATTTTCTTCTTTTGCAGCGCTTTGCCGATAATGGTTGCGCGATAAAACAGGATTTGCGGAGGCGCCGGATTGAAAAAAGTAAAGATTTCTGTTATGAAAACAGCATGTTATTCAGATTTAATAGAGAAATACGAAAATCCCATTACACATGCCTGCGATATGAAGGTTGGGCAGACCTTTATTGCGAATGGCTGGCAGAAGCCGGCAGATTTTTGCGGCAGCGCATGGGATAGCATATCGCCTTTTGTCATGACGCTGGCCCACGGCGGGGAGGACCTTTACGACGGCTGGATGAAAAACAAGAAGTCCGCTATGATTTCCTGCAACGATGGTTTTCGCCCCGTCAGCTTTTTGCTTGAGACCTTGGATATGGACGCAGAATGACAATTTTCGGTTTATCGTCTTGTCCCGCAGGCGGCATAGTAAGGCAGCGTGTGTTGAAACGGCCGAAATAGACCCTAGACGGTATGCAAAGGGCGAGACAAACCCAAATGGTCTGTCTCGCCCTTTGCTTCTTTATGAATCGCCGCCCTTGTATCGCCGCTGTTTAGACTGAAACATGCTCTTGCAACAAAAAAACTTTATCAGACATAATAGGGATTGGGCTTAAACAGCAGGGTGATCAGATCGACCAGCCATCCGATACCGAACAGTCCCGCCGTAAAAATATAGAGAACGCCCATTCCGGCCTTGCCCTCATAAAACTTATGCGCACCGATGCCGCCTAAGAAAAAACAGAGGAAAAAGGCGGCCCATTTGTTTCGCATCCGCAGGCCAACAACGTTGTTGTTGACGTTATTTACGATAACATTGGGCTGGGCATACGGCGGATTGCCCGGCTGCGCATAAGGCATGCCTGCCACCTGACACCCGCAATGGGGACAAATCACCGCCGCCGCCGAAATTTTTGCGCCGCAGTGCTGACAAAATTTTGTGTTTCCGGCCGCTTGCTGAGGCGCCGCCTGCCCCTGTTGATTGGTAGTCTGCGTTTGATCCATGATAACCCCTCCGTTCAATATGACTGCGCAGAAAAGCTGCCTACTCTATTATAGTCTGTTTTCGTGTGATTTGTCAATCTGTCATGTGAAGGCTGTCTATATATGTCGCCTGCTGCTGAAGGCAAAAAAGAGCCTTGCAAAACTTTGCCTCAAAGGTATAATTGCTGTATGGCCGCAGGCTGTAGGTAAGATTCCAGATGAGCCGATAGAAGCGGTCCGTCCGTAGAAGGGCATAAAAAAGGCCCGATTGGAAAGGGTATAACTGTGCGGCGGTTCCGCCCGGCGGAAAGGAGAAACTGGATATGGAGCTGAAAATGATCCCCGGGACCTTCACGGTCTGTAAGATATTAGACCCGTCTCAAGCCGACCTTACGGACGCCTACTGCTTTTTATGCAAGACCGATACCGAGCTTTCCCTTGTATGCAGGACCCAGCAGGTCCCCGCGCAGACGCTGGAGCGGGAGGACGGCTGGCGGGCCATTCGGATACAAGGCAAGCTGGATTTTTCCCTGGTGGGGGTACTGTCCCATATCGCCGGTATCCTGGCTGAAAAACAGATCGGCGTCTTTGCGGTCTCTACCTTTGACACCGATTATTTTTTAATAAAATCGGCCGATTTCCAGCCGGCCCTACAGGCTCTTCGGCTGGGGGGACACCGGATTCTGTCCTGATTGAATCGGCGAGTATGGTGGAATCCTCCAGTTTTGTTCGTCCAGCTGTCCCATATTCTTTTCTATTCTGCACAGACTTTGGCTTTTGTCCCTTTCCGCGCCAATTTTGCATTGACATTTGCGCCCCCGGCTCGTATACTGTTTCCAGAAGGCAAGGGCGCCGCGACTCGTTTGACGAGTGTCGCGGCGCCCTTGCTTTTTGCTTAAAATACACGGCCGTGTATGCGAAAAAGAGAAAGGGAAGTGAAGCTGTATGTTCTCTTCGGCAGACACCATCTGGGTACTGTTGGGAGCGGCTCTGGTCTTCTTCATGCAGGCCGGTTTCGCCATGGTGGAAACAGGCTTTACCCGGGCGAAAAACGCTGGCAACATCATCATGAAAAACCTGATGGACTTCGCCATCGGCACCCCCATTTTCTGGCTGCTGGGCTTTGGCCTTATGTTTGGCGGCACCGGCGCACTGGTGGGCGGGTTCGACTTCTTGATCCGCGGGGATTATTCCTTTATGGGCCTGTCGGTCCCCACCCCCGCCTTCATCATTTTCCAGACCGTCTTCTGCGCCACAGCCGCCACCATCGTTTCGGGGGCTATGGCCGAGCGCACCAAGTTCGTTTCCTACTGTATTTACAGCGGTATTATTTCAGCCGTGATTTATCCCATTTCGGGCCACTGGATTTGGGGCGGCGGCTGGCTGAGCCAAATGGGCTTCCACGATTTCGCAGGCTCCACCGCCGTACATATGGTGGGCGGCGTGGCCGCCCTGGTGGGCGCTAAGATTCTGGGCCCCCGTATTGGCAAGTATGACAAAAACGGCAAGCCCAAAGCCATTCTGGGCCACAGCCTGACGCTGGGCGCTCTGGGAGTCTTTATCCTCTGGTTCTGCTGGTTTGGCTTCAACGGCTGCTCCACCCTCTCCATGACCGGCGACGAGGCCCTGACCGGGGCCGGCCGCATCTTTATGACCACCAATCTGGCGGCGGCGATTTCCACCGTTTCCACCATGATCATAACCTGGATCCGCTACAAGAAGCCGGATATCTCCATGACCCTCAACGGTTCTCTGGCCGGTCTGGTGGCCATCACCGCAGGCTGCGATACGGTTACGCCGGTGGGCGCTTTCTTTATCGGGCTGGCAGCCTCTTTCGTGGTGGTCTTCGGTATCGAGTTTGTGGATAAGACGCTCAAGATCGACGATCCCGTCGGCGCCGTCGGCGTACACGGCTTTTGCGGCGCTACGGGCACCCTGCTCACCGGTCTCTTCGCCAAATACGCTTTTAACGATACCTTTGGCGAGAACGCCGGCCTGTTCTACGGCGGCGGCTTCAAGCTCCTTGGGGTGCAGGCCCTGGGCGTGGCTTCGGTTATCGCCTGGGTGGCCGTGACCATGACGGTGGTCTTCCTGGTCATCAAGAAGACCATCGGCCTGCGGGCCAGCCGGGAAGAGGAGATGAGGGGTCTGGACGTCACCGAGCACGGTCTGACCAGCTCCTACGCCGATTTCCTGCCCATCGCATCCGCGCCTGAAATTCTGGGCGGTTCTACCGCCGACAAGGATCTCCCGGTTCCGGTTGCCGAGGCCGTTCCCGCAACCCACCTGCCCGAAAGCCCGCCGGTGGTCACTGACGACGGAAAGACGGTCAAGCTGACCAAGCTGGTTATGGTCTTTGGACAGGAGCGGTTCGAGCCCTTAAAGGCCGCCATGAACGCCATCGGCGTTACCGGCATGACCGTGACCCAGGTGCTGGGCTACGGCGTACAGAAGGGTCATGAGGCTTACTACCGCGGCGTCAAGCTGGACGAGGTCAAGCTCCTGCCCAAGGTCAAGGTAGAGGTGGTCGTCAGCAAGGTGCCGGTGCAGACGGTGGTCGACGCGGCCCGCGGCGCCCTGTATACCGGCCGGGTAGGCGACGGCAAGATTTTCGTCTACGATGTGGAGAACACCATCCGCGTCCGCACCGGCGAGGAGGGCTACGACGCCTTGCAGGGCGAGGACTGATCCTTTCGGCAAACCGCCTTACATATCCTTATAGCCCAGCTAAACGGCCGGCCCGCCTGATGAGCGGGCCGGTCGTTGTTTGAGTAATCAGAAAGAGAAAACCGGCGTGAAACCTCCCGCTAAGATAAAAATATAGCGTTACATAAAAATGCACGAACCCCAAGATATATCATGAAAAAGGGCGAGTTACCGAAAAAGGAAACCGCCCTTTTTGTCATAATTTAACAATAAATAGCAATCTATAAAACCGAATCAAAAAATAATGTGGTAATGCACGACAAAATTTACTAAAAAACTACAATATATAATATTATAATAAAAAGAGCAATATTGCATCTTGTATAAAAACATCAAAGAGGAGGAAGGCAGAAATGAAATATCGTTTAAAAGTATGCACCCTGGCGGCCCTCGTCATCAGCTTATTTATGCAGACAGGCTTCTATGCGCAAGCGGGCGACATCAACAGCATGATAGAATGTCAGCACGGCTTTTCAACCTTCAACGATCATGTTTTAAACGGGGGCGTGGGCAGCTACGGCAACGCCAGACGCTACTATTGGATTCACCCGGATATCAATCATTTATACGGCTCTCAGTTCCGTACCGCCGTAAACAATTGGGTCTATACGACGGACAATTATCCCTATTACACCACATCGATTTCTTTGCGGGAGACAACGACCAAATCCAGCGCGACCATAGAGTTTCATAATGTCTATGACAGATATAGAGAGGTATATGCTTTCACCGACTTGCGGCTTTACAGAGACTATGTTGATCCGACGGCTCAAAATTGGGGCTGGGCGGAAGTGTTTACCAATCAGTACATGATTGAATTGTACCAATTGAGCAACAATGATGTTATCGGCACCTTGGGACATGAACTGGGCCACTGTATGGGATTGGCTCATTGTCCCGATACCAGAAGGCTTATGTCCCTGCTTGAAGCCGGCCGGTCTACGCATTTGCCCCACGTATATGACTGTCAAACCGTATACCATCTGTATAATTAGAAAGGAGATCGTCATGAAACGTAACCTATTGCTTTTTGCTCTTGCAGCCCTGTTGAGCCTCTCGCTCGCGGCCTGCGGTAATTCCAGCGGGCAAACGGCGCAAACCGCGTTGGACGGCCGTTCGCCGGCCGACTACAGCGTCCGTCTAGCGGATCCGGTTCTGTTAGACGGGAAGCAGGTGGAACCGACCTATTCGGTGGCCGAGCCGGTTTGCGCCTATACCCAGTTCTCTGATTATCAGGGAAAAACCGCGTCCGTTGTGCGCGGAAAGGTTAAAACGGTCGAATATTTTACCCGAGACAGAAGCGCCTTTACCAAAATGGATTTGGAGATAACCGAAAATATCTCCGGCGATTTTATAGCTGGAGATATCATCAGCGTTTTCAAGTGGGGCGGATACGCGCCCCTATCGGTCACCAACCCGGATATACAGGAGCGGTTCCCGGAGATCACCGATGAGGAATTGGCAAATACGGTGGTGGATATGCGCATTGACGGCGATCCCCATCCTATAACGGACCAGGATATCGTTGTCTGTTTGAGGGAACAGGACCAGTCGAATGAAAATGTGTCCGGTATGTATCCTATTGTAGGCGGCTATTACGGTCAGTTTACCAACGATGGCAGCGGAACCTTTACCAGGCATGTAGAGTATGTGCCGGAGGGGAGAGAGGCGGTCGGCTTCAGCTTGGCGCCCCATGAGATCGACCGTTCCAATATGACCGGCACACATAAGGCCTTTACCTTTGATCAATTGAAATCCGAACTTCAAACGGCTATTTCGTAGAAGCATGTCCCCGGCCGGCTGCTCTTTTGCAGCCGGCCGGAGCATAATTGTAAAAGACGGTTCCCTTTTGTGGGAACCGTCTTTTATTTATAGGTTTTCTTAAATTCTCCCGGGGTCATCCCCCAGTGTTTTTTAAAAAGGGAGGTGAAAAATTTCTGGTCGGCATAACCCGCCAATTCGGCGATTTCCCCAATCTTTTTGTCAGTGTTCGCCAGCATCCGGCCGCTTTGCAGCATCCGCCGCTGATGCAGATACTCCATAAACCCGGTTCCCGTGTCCCATTTGAAGCGGCGGCTGAGATAGGCCGGGCTGAAGCCGAACCGCCTGGCCGCCGCCGTCAAGGTTACCGGTTCCATATAGTGTTCGTCCAAATAGGCCTTGACCTGCTCCATAGGCCCGCCCCAAAAGCCCGCTTCGTTTTTGCAGACCGTTCGCATGGTTTTTAGGATGATCTCAATAATATGACAGCGGATTAAGGCGATGTACCCCGGCGCCTGCCCGTCGAATTCCTCCCGTATTTTGTTGACTAAGGCGTAAATCGTCCCGTCACTGTCATGATACATCACATCGGCCGGCGGCCGTTCCAGGGCTGCGGGACGGACCTGGAGCAGATAATGATTGATAAGGTCTTGAAAGCTGTGGCAACCGGCTAAGGACTTATCGATCAGATCGGGCTGGAAAAGGATATTAATCAGCTCAAAAGGCTGGCCGCCGATGGTTTGGTAGGCGTGCTCGGTTCCGTAGTTAACAATGCAATAGTCGCCCTTTTCTACCTCCATCTGGGCCCCGTCCAAGGTGTGGAGTCCCCGTCCTCCGGTGACATAGGCCATCTCCAGAAAGGCGTGCTGGTGGGACGGTAAATCGTCCTGTCGGATGGACATCACGTCTATCCGTCGATCCATGGAAAAATGTTCCTCAGTGGGAATCAGCATCTAGGGTTCGCCCCCAATCTTGTGAATTTGCAGCGTGTCGTTTTATTGCCTTTCGCTCGGAAATAGAAACGCCTGAAGGGCGGCTTCCATTTCTATGGCGCGCCTGCCTATACTGACAGCCGCGAAATAATTGATTTTATTATATGTCTGTTGGATTGATCAAGTCAAACTTTTATAGCGCTCATAAATCGTAAAGGCGTCCCCAAAAGTCATTTTCCCAAATAAAAAGGAAAAACTTTCGCTCGCCTTTTTTGAAGGGGGACGGTGCAGGACGCGCACTGCTGAGAGCGCAACCGCATGAGGGAGGAACCGGAAGCGCGGGGCCCTCGATGCTATGGCATCAGACGCCTTCCCTTTTGTATTTTACCGTTTGACTACCCGTCTTTCGACCAGATGCGTGACTAAAGATCACGAAAATACGCATTATGTCGAATTTCGTCGTATAATAAGGCGAAACGGAGGGACGACGATGGAAATGCAGCCGTATACGTTAAAGAACCCTGCGCAGACCGGGTCAGATCTTGTTGGGACCAACCGGCCGGAGGAGCGGGAGAACTTAACCCGCTCGGAGAAATACCTGTTGGCCGCCGCTCTTGTGATGGGCGCGCTGCTGATTCTATACAACGCCCTTTCGGGCGTGCCGCTGGCGTCGCCGGAGGTGGTGCGGACAGCCGCCGTCCAGACCCTCTCCAGCAATCCTTCCAACGCCGCGGCTGCCGGGAACGAGCCGGATAACGCGGTGGAACCGGCCGCGTCCCAACCGGCCCAAGCCGTATCCGGATCGGCTAAAGATGGAAAGCTGCAGCCGGGAGAGACCATCGATTTAAACGCCGCTACGGTGGAAGAACTGATGCGTCTGCCCGGCGTCGGCCAGAAAACAGCCGACGCTATCTATCGGCTGCGGCAGGAAATCGGAGCCTACCGCTCAGCGGGCGATTTGATTTATGTGGACGGTATCGGACAGAAAACCGTAGAAAAGTTGGCGCCTTACCTGCGGGTAGAGGAGTAGACGCCGTATGAAGAGAGGGAAAGCCATTGCTTTCCCTCTCATTCTATCCTATCGTAGGAACTCATACATACGACCCCGCGCACTGTATCTCCTGCTCGAGGTCTGACCAACCGGGCGGACCGGAATGCCCAAAAGCGGCGCATCCCGCCCCAGAAAGTCCTCCGTTTACAAATGCAGGACGATGGATGGAGCTCCAGCCAAAGGTCTAGCCGGAACGCCAGGTAAAGGTTTGGTCTTTGACCAGGCCGGGACATGCAGGCGCCAATTCTATCATAAGCCCAGGCGCATGATATAATCGGTTTGTTTGCTGTCGCCCACCGAAAAGGTATGGGCGCCTGTCCGTATAAAGCCCTGCCTTTCATAAAAAGCAAGGGCCTTTTTGTTTTTCTCCCATACGCCCAGCCAGATATAGGTTTTGTGCTCGGCCCGGGCTATTTCGACCGCTTTGTCCATCAAACGGCGGCCCAGCCCCCGTCCCTGCCATTTCCGGGCGACGTATATCCGTTCGACCTCTAACGCAGCCTCGTCGTTTATATCCGACTGGGCCGGCCCCCGGTTCAGCTTCAAATACCCGGCCGGCACGCCGCCGGTATATAAAAGATAAAAGCTGGAATTTTGGTTCAAAAGCTGGGCCCGCAGCTTGTCCGGATGAAAGGCATTATCCAAATAGGCTTGCATATCCGCCGGCGTATTCTGCGCCCCAAAAGTCTCCTGAAAGGTTTTACGGGAAAGCTCCGTCAAGGGCTGGAGCGCCTCCAGTCCGCACTGCTTACAAAATATATCCATTTGGCGTCTCCCTGCTTTTTCTTAGAATGAAATAGCCGGCCTTTGCATCAGGCCGCCCCTATTCGATTTCCAAAACCGAAAAATATGCGAAAACCCCCAGCAGCCGGCCGGCTTTCCTGTAGGCCGCCGCTTCCTCGTTCCAGAGTACGTAAATACCCGGCCGCCCTTCCTCCAAGCCGTCTGTGTTGAAAACGAACCGGCCGAAGGACTCCACTTGTTGAAACTGCACGTCGGGATCGGGAATAACACAGGTTTTCCAGTATAGATCCGGCGGAATTTTCAAATAGAATAAGGCGTAGATGTAGGGATGATTGATATGAGGCGTGACCGAAACGGTCTGCCCGTCCGCCGCCCTCTCATCCGCTAACGTAATCGCGTCGCCCAGGGTGGAGAAAAAGGCCGGATCGGCCTGCTGCCGGTAGCCGCCGAAATAGGCGGAAGTAAAGCCGGCGGACAGCAGCAGGTAACAGGCCCCCACGGCCCCCAACCGCCTCCGGCTGCCGCAGAGCCAGTCGATTCCCAGGGCGGTAAGCATCAGCAGGGCGGGGTATAGGATATTAACCCGGTTGACGTTGGTCCAGGCGTAGAATAAAAAGAGCAGCAAACCAGAGAAAACCCAGGCCGAAAGCAGCCGGAACAGCCGGCCGTCCCGCCGGCGCATACGAAAAAGGGCGGCGCAGCCGGCAAAGGTAAAGGGCAGGGAAATGGGGAAGAGGACCCCATAGCCTTCCACACAGTTTTCCACCGTAGAATCGGTCTGCAAAATAACGCTTTTGTAAAAGCTGCCCAGACTGTCCAGCAGGGAATGGGAGGCTGTGGCGGTAGATATGCGGGTCACGCCGGGGAGTTCGGGAGCTGTGAAGCCCAAAATGGAGATGTGACCCCAGTGAAAAAGGTTGGTCAGCACAAAAAGCAGGACGGGCAGGGCGACGGCTATAAAAATACCGCCGCTTATTAGAATATATCGCCAGGCCGTCCCGGCGGACCGGCGTATATAGACGAGGGCGGCCAGACAGAATACCGGTATAAAAAGATAGGCGGCCCCGTAGGCGTAGAGATTCAAGGCGGCCAGAGCGGCGAAGACCGGTAACAGCCGCGGCCGGTCCACTCCCCTTAAAAGGACGGCGAAGGTCAGCAGAAAGAGGGTGGGGAAGAGATTGGATTCCAACCCCCACCGGCTGGCCATAATCCCCCAGGGAACCGCGGCCATGAGAGCCATGCCGATAAAGGCCGGCCGTCTTCCCGCCGTGCGGTCGAGAATCCGGAAAACCAGCGGGATAGCCAAAAGTCCCATGAGAAAATTGACCATGCGCACGCTGTAGACATTCAGCCCCATGAGGGCGATAAAGGGCATGGATAGATAGGCGTATAGAGCGTTTTGCCCGCTGCCCCAGGCGATCAGATGTACCGGCAGGCGGACGCCGTTGCGGTCTATACCGGTATGCAGAATGGCCCAGGCGTCGTAGCCGACCGAGGCCTCGTCCTGATTGAGGCCGCCGGGCAGCCGCCCGAACTGATAGGCCCGCAGGGCAAAGCCGGCGGCGAAAATCAGCAGAGCCAGCAGAAGACGCCGGCGCCGCTGCAAAAATAAGAGGACTTTGCCTTCTCCAAGGGACGTCCGCAAGGGCAGCGCCTCCTTTTGAATTATACGATGCGGATATGAACTGCAGCGGGATTGGAGAGTATACGAAAAGCGCAGCCGTCGTAGGGCTGGAAAATTTCCATCCTGCAAGCCATGACGGCTTGTCTCGGCAAAACGCTGGAGCTTTAGAATCATTTCCTGTTGATGAGGCGGATATCCTATCGGCCCCGCTGAAGATTTTGCTTTATCAGGGGGGGCGGCAAGGAAAGCCGCGCTCTAAAAACTTACCTCGTCAATCGGCATAGTGGCGGCGGCGTTGAGGCCTTGCCCGGCGGTATGGCCGGCGGCGTACTCGTAATAGGCCTGCGCGCCTACCATAGCGGCGTTGTCCCCGCATAGGGAAAGGGGCGGATAGTAAAGGGCATATCCCGCCTGTTCACAGGCGTCGGCCATCCGCCGCCGCAGCTCGCTGTTGGCCGAAACCCCGCCGGCCAGCACGACGGTTTTATAGGAAAGTGTCCGGGCGGCCAGCAGGGTGTTCTCCAACAGCATATCGCAGACCCGCTGCCGGACGGCCGCCGACAGGTCGGGCACGTTTACCCGACCGCCCTTCTGCTCCGCGTTATGGATGAGGTTGACCACGGCGGTTTTCAGCCCGCTGAAGCTGAAATCATAGGGACTGCCCTCCACCGCGGGACGGGGGAGCGAATAGGCCGTAGGGTCGCCGGTCTCGGCCGTCTTGTCTAAATGGACCCCGCCGGGGTAGGGCATGCCCATGGCCCGGGCGGATTTGTCGAAGCATTCGCCAGCCGCGTCGTCCCGGGTACGGCCGACTACTCGGAAGCGAACGTAGTCCAGCGCCTCCACGATCAGGCTGTTGCCGCCCGAAACCAGCAGGCAGAGGAAGGGAGGCTGCAAATCGGGATGGACGATGTAGTTGGCGGCGATGTGGGAGCGCAGGTGGTGGACGGGAATCAGGGGCTTATCCAGGCGCAGGGCCAAACCCTTAGCGAAGTTGACCCCCACCAGCAGCGCCCCGATGAGGCCGGGCGCGTGGGTGACGGCCACCGCGTCTATGCCGGCTAAGGCGCAGCCGGCCTCCTCCACCGCGCGGCGGCAGACGCCGGTAATCGCCTCGGCATGGCGGCGGGAGGCGATTTCAGGCACCACGCCGCCGTAGAGCTTGTGCTCCTCCACCTGGGAGGCGACGACGCTGGAGAGAACCCGCCGTCCCTCTGTAACGGCGGCGGCGGTTTCGTCGCAGGAGGATTCGATGGCTAGAATTTTCATATTCCGCTTCCTTTGTTTTTTATTTATTTTGGGTTTTTGACGGGGTGGGGGAGATAGATGTGGTTTTTATTTTTGCCTGGTGCAAAATTTCGCACGAAACCCAAAAAGATGAAGCATTCAATCGCAATAGTAAATGTTATGATACCATTCCATTAAAACGCAAAAAAGTCTAGGCCTTGTTTTCAATCATTTTCTATAGATATCGTCCCGCCCTGGCCCGCCAGGGCGTTTTCTATCAGCTCCCGGCCCTGGACGAAAGGGTCGGGGATGGTAGAACCGTTTCGCAGGCCGAAATCAGAAACGCATCGGAAGCCGTGCCGGCTATAATAGGCCGGATTCCCTACGAGAAAAACGGCTTCATAGCCCTTCTCCCGGGCCAGCCGGAGGGCCTCCTCGATCAGCGCGCCGCCCAGTCCCTGATCCCGGCGGGAGATTTCCACGCAGAGGGGAGCCAGAAGCAGGGCTTTTACCTCCAGCCCCTTTACAGGCTGCTGGGTGAGCATGATGTGCCCAGCAAGGCGGCCGTCCTCCTCGGCTACCAGCTCCAGGCCGGGGATAAAGCCCGGACCTTCCCGCAGACGCAGCACAAAGTCCTGCTCGGTACCGTCGGATACCCGCGCGGTCTGGAAGGCGGTTTTTACAAGGGTATAGATGGCGTCGTAGTCCGCGGGCGCCGCTTTTCGTATCAACATATGCGCGTCTCCTTTAAAGCTGGTAGGGATAGGTGAGAATGAGAGCGTCCTCGGCAGGACGGCTGTAAAAGTTTTTCCGGCGGCCGGCCAGTCTGAAGCCGGCGGACTCGTACAGGGCGGCGGCAGGGGCGTTGGAGGGCCGAACCTCCAGCGAAAGGGTAGAAAGTCCCCGCTCCCGGCCGGCCTCCAGCAGACCGGCCAGCAGGGCCCGGCCCGCGCCCCTGCGGCGAAAGGCCGGGTCCACGGCAATGTTGGTGACAAAGCCCTCGTCCAGAACGCACTGCATCCCGGCGTAGCCAACCGTTTCCCCCGCCGTCTGGGCGGCCAAAAAGAGGGTAAGACCGCCTGCAAAGGCCGACCGGAAGGCGGCCGCCGACCAGGGCTGCGAAAAACAGAGGGCCTCCAGCCGGACGGCGGCGGGAATGTCGCCCTCGGTCATCGGGCGTACCGTAAGTCTATCCATACCCTTAGCCCTCCAGCTCGTCCAACAACGGAGGCAGGGCGGCGGCGATAGCGTCCCGGCAGACCCGGTAGTCGGCAAGAGAGCCGCCGAAGGGGTCGGGTATGCCCACCCCCAGCGTTCGGATTTTAGCCGCCGGCAGGCCCGCCCCCTCCAGTATGATCCGGTGAGAGCGAGTCATGCAGACCAGCAGGTCGGCCGCCGCCAGCTCGTCCGGGCCGGCCTGGCGGGCCCGGTGGGCCGTCAGCTCCAGTCCCACCTCGGACAGAGCTTCCACGGCGTGGGGAGAGGCCGGGTCGCCGGAAGCGGCGGCCAGCCCCCGGCTTTCTATAACGAGGCCGGACATTCCCCTTTGGGCCGCCAGCTTTTCGCACAAGGCGGCCGCCATGGGACTCCGGCAGGTATTGCCGGTACAAATAAAGATAATATGTTTCATACTTTTCCCTCTATATGGATGGATTGGGAGATCAATCTGCAAATTCCTGCGCGGACGGCGCATTCCAGCCGCCCTGGGCGAAGCAGTCTTGAACGAAGCCGCCCGCGCCGTCCTAAGAAAAATGGCGGAACGCATGCCGTCCGTATCCTTATGTCATGACATGCGTCGCGACCGTCCGGCCTGTCTTTACAAGGGACAGGCCGGCCCTGTTGGAGGCCTGGCAAGAAGGCGTCATAAATAGCGCCAAAACGATGGTTGCGCCGAAGGGCTTATCAAAGAAATTCGCACGCAGCCAGCGCATACCGCTGTTTTATAACCACTGTTCCGGCATCTGCTTGAAAACGTCCCGAAACTGTCTCTTCCCAAATTACAGCCGCTTACTGGGTCAAAAATGTTCGGAATACATACGCGAAGCGTACCGTCGCCTTGGGGGCTCATACGCTCAGCAGCCGCCCACTGGGCGGCCATTGCGGGAAACAATCAGAGGCGCGTTAGCGCCGGGATCGCCAGAACGTCCAAAGGACGTGCAGACAGATGGGCGCAGAGCAATCTACAAATTCCTGCGCTCTTTTTTTTGCGCCTGTCACTATACGGCGAAACAGTCAGCATTTTTTCACGCCAGAGCAAAACGCCTTTCAAACAGACTTCCAGAGCGTGGGGATTCCCCTCCTCGTATACCTCCCATTCACATACTGCGCCGGGGTCTCTGTCTGCCTTTACCCCTTTGCGTCGTACCAGGTCCGGCCGGTGTGCACGTCCACCGACAGGGGAACCGCCATTTGACAGGCTCCCTCCATCTCATCGGTGAGAATCCGGCAAACGGTTTCGGCCTCTTCCTCGGGAGCCTCGACGATCAGCTCGTCGTGCACCTGCAAAATCAGGCGGGAACGCAGCCCCTCTCGCCGTAGCCGGTCGTAGACCCGCACCATGGCGATTTTGATGATATCGGCCGCCGTACCCTGGATGGGCATGTTGCGGGCCACCCGTTCCCCAAAGTGCCGCAGGTTGGCGTTGGAGGAGGAAAGCTCGGGCAGATACCGCCGCCGGCCGAAGAGGGTTGTGACATAGCCCTTCTCCCCCGCTTCCTTTACCACCCGTTCCATGTAAGCCTGCACGCCGGGATAGGTGGCGAAGTAGCCCTGGATATACGCGTCGGCCTCGGCCCGGGTTACCCCTATGTCCTTGGACAGGGAAAAGGCCCCGATGCCGTAGACGATACCGAAATTGACCGCCTTGGCCCGGCTGCGCAGCAGGGGGGTGACCAGCTGGGGGGGCATATGAAAGACCTGGGAGGCGGTGAGCAGATGAATGTCCGCCCCGGTGTTGAAGGCCTGGATCATGGCCTGGTCGTCGGCCATGTGGGCCAGCACCCGCAGTTCGATCTGGGAATAGTCGGCGTCGCAGAGGACCCATCCCTCGGCCGCCTGGAAGTATCTGCGCATTTGCCGGCCCTCCTCCTGCCGCACGGGGATGTTCTGGAGGTTGGGCTCGGTGGAGCTGATGCGGCCGGTGCGGGTCTCGGTCTGGTTGAAGGTGGAGTGGATACGGCCGTCCGCCCCGGCGGCGGCCTGCAAGCCGTCGCAATAGGTGGACTTGAGCTTGGACAGCTGCCGGTACTCCAGCAGCAGAGAAACGGCCGGGTGCTCGTACCGCAGGGACTCCAGCACCTCGGCGTTGGTGGAGTAGCCGCTCTTGGTCTTCTTCCGGGCCGGCAGGCCCAATTTCACAAACAGAGCCTCGCCCAGCTGCTTGGGGGAGTTGAGGTTAAATTCGTAGCCCACCAGGGCGTAGATTTCCCGTTCAATGGTTTCGATCCGGCCGGCTAACTGGCGGCCGTAGGCCTGTATCCCCTGGAAATCGGCCTGAAAGCCCAGCAGCTCCATATGGGCCAGGGTCCGGGCAAGAGGGATCTCCACGTCGGTCAGCAGACTGGACTGACCGTTTTGCTCCATCTCCCGCTCAAGACGGGCGCAGCAGAGACTGTGCAGGGCCGCGTCCGCCGCTATGGGCGGGCAGTCTCCCTTTATCTCCGGGGGCTGTACGCCGTACTCGGCGGCCAGACGGCCGGTCTCGTAGGAGTTGGCCGACGGGCTGGCCAGATACCCGGCCAGAGCCGTGTCAAAGACTATACCCGCCGGGTCCAGTTCCTGGGACAGGGCGTATTTGTAAACCGCCTTGGCGTCGTGCACCCGTTTGGGAACCGTCCCGTCGGCCAGCAGACGGCGGAGGGCCGCCAGCCCGCCGGCCGAATAGGCCGGCGCGGGAGGAGCGCCCGTCTCGGCCGCGCCGCCGTCCAACGCCAGCTGGGGCGCGGCCTCCGCCGGCCGAAGCCCCAAGGCCGAAACCGTTCGGCCTACGCAGAGTCCCGCCGTATTCTCCCGCAAAAGCAGGTCGGCGGGCCGGTCGGAACCGGCACTTTGGCAGAGGGCGGCGAAGTCCTCCGTGTAGACGAGGGCCGGGCGGGCGGGAGCGTCGGGTTCGGCCTTGGGCGGGGCGGTCAGTCCCAGCTTTTCCAGCAGCTTGAAAAACTCCAGGTCCCGCAGCAGGGCGGCCGCCTTGTCGTCCTGCCGGGGAGCGGGGATGTAATCGGTCAGCTCCCGGGAGACGGGGGCCGTCCTGCAAATGGTTCCCAGCTCCCGGCTGAGATAGGCCGACTCCCGGCCCGCCTCCAGCTTTTTCCGCACGCCGGGCTTTATATCGAGGTCTTCCAGGTCCTTATAAATCGCGTTGATATCGTGAAAACGCTGGATCAAATCCAGGGCGGTCTTTTCGCCCACCCCGGGCACGCCGGGAATGTTATCCGACGCGTCCCCCTGCAGGGCCTTGACCTCGATCATCTGTGCGGGCGCGACCCCGTACGTTTCCTGGATGTAGGCCCTGTCGCAGACCGACACCTCCGGCCGGCCCATTTTGGTGGCCGCCAGCAAAACGGTTACCTGTTCGTCTATCAGCTGAAAGGAGTCCCGATCCCCCGTCGCAATGACGCACGAATTGCCCGACTGTACGGCCGCGTCGGCCAGGGTGCCTAAAATATCGTCGGCCTCATAGCCCTCGGCCTCCAGACAATGATAACCCAAAGCGGTCAGCAGCTCCTTGAGCACCGGCAGCTGGCTTGCCAGCTCGTCGGGCATACCCTTTCGGCCGGCCTTGTACCCGTCGAACCTTTTGTGCCGGAAGGTAGGGGCCTTTAAATCGAAGGCCACGGCCACCCCGTCGGGCCGCTCCTGCTCCAAAAGCTTTTGCAGGATGTTCATAAATCCATAGACGGCGTTGGTATACCGCCCGTCCTTGGTGGTCAGCAGCTTGATGCCGTAAAAGGCCCGGTTGACGATGCTGTTGCCGTCCAACGCCAGAAGTTTCATGAGACCCGCTCCTTTATCTGCATACTTAAAATCAGTATACCACATTTTACGCGGCAGTTACAGAGAATTTTCCCTTTCTTTGTATCTGCGTAAATTATCCTTTTACCGGCAATGATAGATATATGATATGTGTTTCTTGTTTTTGGGATTAGATAGAGGTTTCGCGGCAGGTTTTCTCTATTTTATTGGATTTAGATAGAGGTTTCGCGCCAGATATCCTTTTCTGAATACTCCTTTACCTGCTCTAGTAGCGCGATATACTTTTCTTTGCGCAAAGAAAAGTATAGATTTCTCTGCGGCCCATCTAAGCGAACCGCCATAGGCTGTTCGTTGCTTCCCGCAAGGGACGCTCCTCTCCGAGGAG
>JAAVYX010000206.1 GCA_022791355.1 Clostridiales bacterium
GAAGGGAACTAGAAGGGAACTAGAAGGGAACTGGAAGGGAACTAGAAGGGAACTAGAAGGGAACTGGAAGGGAACTGGAAGGGAACTAGAAGCTTTCTCATATTTTGCGGAAAGGGACCGCAGGCCGCCCCAAAAGAAACGGCTGCCGGCAAGGACCGCCCCGCCGGCCGCGACCTGACCAGAACCCATTTCGGTTGCTCCCTGGGTTCTTGGACGCCTTATGGAAAAACACGCGGGCCAGGCGGATATAGCCGCGCTTTGCCTTCGGTAATACCCCCGTAAAACGCCGCCGGTTCGGCGGCGAGCCACAACGAGGGCCGTCTCCCGCCAAATCCGAGAAGGCTGGCAGGCCCTCGGCCTCTGCGAGGGCCGCTCTTTGGGCGGCTGCCGGGCGTATCGCCCCTTGTCAATCGACGGTATACGCGTAGAGCCGGGCGCTTAATCTCAACCTTTCCGGCGATCATCCTACAAAAGATTTGCGGCGGATTTCGTTTACCGCAAGGCGAAACGGCGCGGACAATCGGGCGATTATCAAAATCCTTAGCCCGGAAACGGACAGAATCAACCGAAAAGACAGGTATGATCGATTGAACGAACCGGTTCTAGTAAGAGAACATTTGTCAAGGGGGATTTCACCCAAAAGATGCAATCCCCCCGATAAACGTAAATTTAAGGATTTGCTGGAAAGTCTACAAATTCCTGTGCCCTTTCTTTAATGTCCTTATGAACATCTGTCCTGCCTGCAATTTCTTTCAATATGCCCATAAATTCCTCTGTACGCTTCTTGGCATTGATACACCTCTTTAACATCCAAACTGTTGTACTAGTTGGGGTTCTTTTTACCGATTCCGCAAGAAGGTTTTCATATTCCCCGCCAAATTGTTCGATAAAATGCACAATCGCGCCGGGATCTCCAAAATAGGCTAGTGGATGACGCTCAAACAACTGCAGCAGCGGCTCAATTGCCTCCGATTGATACCCTGCATTCGTAACAGCGTCTATGCTGTCATATATTACAGATATATCTGCCTCATCATATTCATCAATGGATGCCTCAATCCTTGCAATCAGCTTCTCTAAAATCTCCATATCTGCTATTTTATATCACCTCTCTAAATGCAGAATCTTTAACGAGCCAAGTATACCACCAATACGAATGACGTTCAACCCTTGTCGATTGATGGTAAGGATTATTTTTTGTTTTGTTCCATGAGCAGGCGATAGATATCGCCTTTTTTACAGCCGGTTTGGGCTGCGGCTTCCTTGGCCGCAGCGGAGGGGGAAAGGCCCTGCTCAATCCGTTCGGCTGCGATGCGGGCGCCGTCCGCGGGGGTGAGCCGTGGGGCGGAAACGTGTCGCGCCCCTCCTACGATCAGCACAAATTCTCCCTTAGGCGGGGCGGCCTCATATCGTTCCACGGCGTCGGACAGGGTGGTGGGACAGGTTTCCTCATGGAGCTTGGTCAGCTCTCTGACCAGACAGACCGGCCGGTCGCCCAGCGTTTCCAGCATATCTTGCAGGGTATAGAGCAGCTTGTGGGGCGCCTCGTAGAAGATCATGGTGCGGGGTTCGGCGGCCAGCTCCTGGAGCCGCGCCCGCCGCCCCGAACGGTTGACGGTGAGAAAGCCCTCGAAGCAGAAGCGGCCGGAGGGCATACCCGACAGGGCCAGCGCGGTAATCAGGGCGCTGGGGCCGGGGACCGATTCTACCGCGGCTCCCCGTTCATGGCAGAGGCGGACCAAATCCTCGCCGGGATCGGAGATGGCCGGCATGCCGGCGTCGGTGACCAGGGCCGCCGTTTCGCCGGCCAGCAGGCGGGAGACGATTCGCTCTCCCGCCTCCCGGGCGTTGTGTTCATGATAGCTGGTAAGCGGCTTTTTGACGCCGAAATGGTTGAGCAGCCGCAGGGTCACCCGGGTGTCCTCGGCGGCGATAAAGTCGACGCTGGACAGGACCTCCAACGCTCGGGGAGAGAGATCGCCCAGATTGCCGATGGGCGTGCCCACAATATAGAGTTTACCGCAGTTTGCATTTTCCATATGGTCCTCCAGATTTACCTTATTTGCAAATAGAGAGATGGCCGGATGGGCGGCAACAAGCGGAGCGGCAGGTTAAACATACAGATAAAGCTTTATGAGGCGTTGTTGCGGGGGCCTCTTGCGCCTTGCTTTCTTACGCCTTGATTCAGACCTCTACAAAAGCGTCCTTATAGAAATCGCGAGTGCCTGGACGTTCGATAAATGGGCCTTGCTCTCCTATATCTCGGTCGGGTCGTTGGTCGGAACGCTATTCCATGTTTTATGATAGCGGTTCAAAGACAGAGGGGGGGCTTGGCGGAGGCGCAATCGCCGTTTGCCGCTGCTGATTCAGGCGGGACTCCCTCGTCGCGGTCCGGGAAGAAATCCCGATAGATACGCCGATAGGCAGGGGTAGGCTGCCCATCCCTTTCTAAGAAGAGGTGGGGAAGCAGGGTGAAGTCCGACCGGGTATCTGCCTGGGCCAACAGGAGAAAAGGGGGCTTGTCCGGACTGTGGGAGACGAATTGCAGACGGCTTAGCCGCAGCTCGCAGGTCTGCAAACAGTCGATTAAGTCGGCCAGCCGGTCCGGCCGCTGGCAGAGACAGAAACGGCCGCCCGGACGCAGCAGCCGCCGGGCCGCTTGGGTGACGTCCAGCAGGGTGCAGAACCCTTCCGTGCGGGCGGCCGCCCGCCGGCAGTCGGGGCTTTTGGGGGAGGACCGGAAATAGGGAGGATTGCAGGCGATCAGGTCGAAGCCGCCCTGCCAACCGCTGGGAAGATAACGCAGGTCGGCATTGGCAATTTGGATTTTATCCGCCAGGGCGTTGCGGCGCACCGAGTCTTCCGCCAGCCGGCAGGCCTGGGGCTGGAGCTCTACCCCCACCGTCCGGCGAGGTCCCTTCCCCTTATGCCACAAAAGAGGGATGATTCCACAGCCGGTTCCCAGGTCGCAGGCCGCGTCGGCGGGGGTTGGAGCGGCAAAGTCGGCCAGAAGAACAGAGTCGGTGGTAAAGCCGAAGGCTTTGCTAATATAGATTTGAAGGCCGCCTCCCAAAGGCTCCAGGCGGATTGGTTCGTGTGTATCCATAAGGTTCTCCTTATTTGGAATGGGCCTCTGCAATTTACGTTAGGCGTATGAGATAAGGCAGGCGAGGCGGTCAAGCGGTTGTAGGAAAGGGCCGGCTGAAGGTCCGCCGCGCCGCGGGCGGGTAACCCATGTATGACAAAAAAATCTGGCGGCGTGCAGCCGCACCCCGCCAGACAGATACGTATGGATTTTGCAACGGGCATCTGTTCCCGCATAAGGGAAAACAGAATCGAACTTAGCCCTCAGAGATAGCGCCGACAGGACAAGCGCTCTCGCAAGCGCCGCAGGAAATGCAATTGTCGGGATTGATCTCATACTTGCCGTCGCCCTCGGAAATAGCGGAGTTGGGGCAGGTTGCCTCGCAGGAGCCGCAGCTGATGCACTCGTCAGAAATCACATATGCCATGGGTGATACACCTCCAGAAATTTAGATTATCTTTATTGTATCATATTCCGCTTAAAAAGCAAGGATTTTTTCATGGATTGCTTAGGCAAACGCTCTGCTCAAGTTTTGGAAAGGGACTCCTTCATTCCACACGGTCGTTTCGGTTGGGCTTTCAGCCAAACCTCTAGGAAGGTCAGCGGAGACGCTAGAGCGCGTAATACCGGATCGCCCTTTGCGGGTTCACATAAATGCCTCAAACCAAATTTTTTCTTACCGGCGGATAGGCGTAATAAACTGGAGCGCAGGCAGGCGTTGGCGGGAGTCAACCGGAGACGTTCGGAAGGACGCGTCTCCCCGGCGAACAAGACGGTTGAAGGCGACAACGTTTTCTCCCCCTTCTTTTGGAAAAAGAAGGGGGCCTAGAGGCGTGGGAAAAGCCTTCGCCGGAAAAACGGGCAGAATCGAATAGCGCCGGGTCCATAGGCGCTATGCAACCGGATCGCGAGGAAGTAAGAAAGGGGTATCTGACGCGAAAACCCGCGCTTTTTTACAAAAAAGGATAAAAATATATGAAATAGTCCGTACCGGACGGGGCCGATGAGATCTATGCAAATCCATCCGGGGGAGTTTTATTTTTCCGCAGGACCGCCGGGCGTCCGAGCCGGCTCCTGCTGCCGGCCGGCTGGGCCCCTAAAGCCGGGACGGCTGCCGCCGGAGGGTCCTTGGCTGGAGCGTCTTCCCTCATTTTTTAAGGAGCTGTTTTCGTCCGGCTTTTTGTAAGGACGGGCGTTCCGATCCGGGCGGGGACGGTTTTTATAGGCCGGACTGGTTTCACCGGCGGGCTGGGACGTCTCGGCGCCGCCGCTTCCCGGCTGGTCGGAACGTTCCCTACAGCAGGAACGTTCCCGCAGGTTTTTCACATCGTCCCGGTGGTACTCTCGGGGCGGAGCGTCGCTGTCGTTAAGCTGCACCTTGAGCTTGCCGGTAATCAGATTGGCATCGATTACTACGCCCCGGCCGTCCTCGGTCATGACCGGGGTCCCTGGGCGGGGTGTGAGAGAGGAAAGATACTCGTATGCGTCCTGCTCGTATTTTAAGCAACACATGAGACGGCCGCAGGTTCCGGAGATTTTTACCGGGTTCAGGGACAGACCCTGCTCCTTAGCCATTTTGATGGAGACCGGCTGAAAATCATCCAAAAAGCGGGAACAGCAAAAGGGCTGTCCGCAGATGCCCATGCCGCCCAGCATTTTGGCCTCGTCCCGCACGCCGATCTGCCGCAGCTCGATGCGGGTACGGAAAACCGCCGCCAAATCCTTAACTAGGCTGCGGAAGTCCACCCGTCCGTCGGCGGTAAAGTAGAAAAGGATCTTGCTGTTGTCAAAGGTGTATTCCACGTCCACCAGCTTCATTTCCAGCTTGTGCTCGAGAATCTTTTTCTCGCAGATGACAAAGGCCTCCTTTTCCCGTTTCCGGTTTTCCTCGGCCCTTTTGACATCGGCTTCGCTGGCCGGCCGCACAACCTTTTTGAGGGGCTGGACGATCTGACTGTCGGGCGCGTCCCAATTTTCCCGGACGCATTCGCCGCATTCGGCTCCCCTGGCGGTTTCCACCACCACCCGGCTGCCCCGGGCGATCTGATGACCGGCGGGGTCGAAATAGTACACCCTGCCGCCTTCCTTGAATCGTACGCTGATAACCTCGGCCATATATCCTCCTGACGCCGGAAACCCACCGGCGTTTCTTTTATTTTTCGCGCCGGTTTTGTTCCGGCATATGGGAATAGCAGAACCGCAACGGTTCTATACCCTTTTATTATAACCCAGCCGCCTCTTTAAAACAAGCGCATAAATAAGAAGACAGCAGGGGCAGGTTGGCGTTGCGGTCCAGCCCCCGCAGAGCGGTGCGGGTAATATCCTCCATTTTGGCTAGGCTGTTCCGGGACAGGCGCTGACCCGGATAGTTCCCCGGCCCGCCGCCCGCCGCCTTATATAGCAACGCGGCCTGTATTTTTGCCAGCAGGCTTTCCAGGATGCGGCGGGCGTTTTTCCGGTCCTTCTCCAGGGCGTGGGCGGCCTGGAGAAGCGAAAGGTCGCTGCCCTCGGCGGCCTCACGCAGGATGGCCGCCGCCGTCCGTTCCTCGGCCGGCTCCTCGCCGGCCCGCAACAGGTCCAGCGCACGGCCGATATTTCCCCCCTCGGCGGCCAGGACGGACAAAATCTTTTCCCGGCTGAGAGAAAGACCGTCGGTTTCCCCACCAGCCTCCATCAAGGCCGTTACCCTCTCGGCCGCCTCTTCGGGGCCGGGGGCCGAAAGGGTCAGTACGACGCCGCGGGAACGGATGGTGGCCAGCAATCGGGAGGCGCTGACCGTCAAAAGCAGAAAGACCACATAAGCCGGCGGCTCCTCCAACACCTTTAGCAGAGCGTTTTGCGCCTGCTCGGTCATAGCGTCGGCCTCGGGGAAGATAAAAACCCGGCGGGGGGCCTGATGGGGCAAGGTGTAAACGTCCTGCCGGACCTGACGCACCGTGTCCACCGAAAGGGTTTGTCCGGCGGGGCGGATCCAGATCAGGTCGGGATGGACGCCGCCTGCGGACAGACGGCAGCCGCCGCACTGCCCGCATGGGATACTTTTTCCGTCCCCGCCTGTGCAGAGGGACGCCGCCGCGATAAAGCCGGCCAGGGTCTTTTTGCCCAGTCCCGCCGCTCCCTCCAGAATGAGGGCATGGGGAATACGGCCGGTACGCAGCATGCCGGTCAGGGCGGTCTTGACCGGCTCGTTGCCGGCAAAATCCGATAATGTAAGCATGTGGATTCCTCACCTAGAAGAATAGGGACGGCAATATGCGCCCCTTTCGCATTTTTATGTGCGTTTTGTTCTTATACAACATATTATATGTGTTTTCTTTTTTAGTTTAGCGGGAAGTTTCGCGCCAGACATCCTTTTTTCGCGCGAAGAAAAGGGTGCAAAAGACGCGCTTGCGGAAATCTCTTGGTTTTCCTCTACAACCCTTTCGGCCGGGTTCCCTATGGACCCTCGCCATACGGGGTCCCTCCCTGGAAGTTTTGCATTTGCTCCACCTGCTTCCCCTCAATCGCTGGCCGCTTTCCTATCGCTTCCCGCTAAGGCGCGATTTTGGGGCTTCCAGCTAAAAGAGAGACACTGCTTCCTGCATTCCTCCCAGGTTCCGTCGCCAGCGGGGATCACAGGGATAAGTCCCCAACCGGAAGGGCGTAGCCCTGAAGGCGGCCGGGCGCGTTTCTCCCCCCATTATTCATCGCTTTACAAAAGATGGGGCGAGCCGCTAGATTCGGTAATGCAGTATTAACAAACGAATATCTGGCGCGAAACCGCTATCCAAGCCAATCAAAGGAAAAGCAATTCTGCCGAAGAATATCTTTCAACCTATTAGGGCTTGTTAGAAAATAGAGGAATTGACGGAATTTTCGCACAGGACGAGTGGCCACAAGGAAAAAAGCGCGGGAATACTTTGTGTA
>JAAVYX010000207.1 GCA_022791355.1 Clostridiales bacterium
CTATTTTATGGAGATGAACACCCGCATTCAGGTGGAGCATCCCATCACCGAGATGGTGACCGGCGTCGATTTGATCAAACAGCAGATTCGTATCGCCCAGGGCCTTCCCTTGGATTTTACCCAGGAGCAGATCGTTATCCGGGGCCACTCCATCGAGTGCCGCATCAACGCGGAGAATCCCGCCCGGGGCTTTATGCCCAGCGGCGGCTTGATTGGCCAGCTCTGCGTACCGGGGGGCAACGGCGTGAGGTTTGACAGTCATCTCTACCAAGGCTACAAGCTGCCTATGTATTACGATTCCATGATCGGCAAGCTGATTGTCTGGGCGGGGAGTCGGGAAGAGGCCATCGCCAAGATGAAGAGCGCCCTGATGGAACTGATTATCGACGGCGTGGACACCAACATTTACTATCAATACGATTTGCTGCGCAGCGAGGCCTTCAAGTCGGGCGCGTATGACACCGATACGATTGAGCGGCTGCAGCAGACCCAATAATCCGGATTTTGTAAACCCTGACGCCGTCCGGCTCGCTGAGCGGACGGCTGGAAAGGATGGTTCATCCTGTGCTGAAAGACCTATTTAATCTGAAAAAACAATTTTTCCCCACGGACGACGCGCAAGCACCCGCGCCTGCGGCCGATGAGCCGGCCCAGGCGGAAGCCGAGAAAAAGCCGGATATTCCGGGGGATTTATGGGCCAAGTGCAACGGCTGCGGCCGGGCGCTTTATACAAAGCTCCTGGATACCAATATGAAGGTATGTCCCATGTGCGCCTATCATTTCCGGCTGACGCCGGAGGAGCGGGTGGGCTATACCTTTGACGAGAATACCTTCACAGCCCTAACCTACGACATTCCCGAGCCCGACCCGTTGCGGTTCCCAGGGTATCAGGAAAAGCTGGAAAGCAGTCAGGCCTCTACCGGCCATTCCGACGCGGTGCTCTGCGGCGTAGGCGAAATCCACGGGGTGAAAACCGCCGCCTGTATTATGAACAGCTTTTTTATGATGGGCTCCATGGGTTATGTGGTTGGGGAAAGCGTCACCCGCACGGTGGAGTACGCTACGGCCAACGGCCTGCCTGTGGTCATTTTTACCTGTTCGGGCGGCGCACGGATGCAGGAAGGCATCGTCTCCCTGATGCAGATGGCCAAAATCAGCGGCGCGCTGAAAAAGCACAGCGACGCGGGCCTGCTTTATATCACGGTTATCACCAATCCCACCACGGGCGGCGTGACGGCCAGCTTTGCCAGCCTGGGCGACATTATTCTGGCCGAAAAGGGCGCTTTGATCGGTTTTGCCGGCAAACGGGTCATTGAGCAGACCATCAAGCAAAAGCTTCCCAAGGATTTTCAGACGGCCGAGTTCGCCTTGGAGCACGGCTTTGTGGATATGATCTGCGAGCGGCGGCATCTGCGTAAGACGTTGGGCCGTCTGTTGGCGCTTCACGCGCCGGCAGGGAAAAGAGAGGAGGCGGCGGAACATGCCTAAAACAGCCTACGATCGGGTCAAGCTGGCCCGTTTGATGAACCGCCCCACCTGTCAATACTTTATTGAACAGCTTTTCACCGATTTCATCGAGCTGCACGGCGACCGCCGGTATGGAGACGACCAGGCCGTTATCGGCGGCGTGGGCCGGTTCAACGGCCTGCCGGTGACGGTCATCGCGGAGGAGAAGGGGAAGGATCTGGCCGAACGCACCCGCCGCAACTTCGGCTCTCCCCATCCCGAGGGGTATCGGAAGGCTCTGCGGCTGATGCAGCAGGCTGAAAAGTTCGGCCGTCCCATCGTCTGCTTGGTAGATACCCAGGGCGCTTACTGCGGCAAGGGCGCCGAGGAGAGGGGACAGGGAGAGGCGATTGCCGTCAACTTGGCCGAGATGATGAACTTAAAGGTCCCTATCGTCAGCATTGTGATAGGAGAGGCCGGAAGCGGCGGCGCCTTAGCGCTGGCCGTGGCCGACCGGGTGGCCATGCTGGAAAACGCCAACTATTCGGTGCTCTCGCCCGAGGGCTTCGCCTCCATCCTTTGGAAGGACGCCGGCCGGGCTGAGCAGGCCGCCGAGGTCATGAAGATTACGGCCGACGATCTTCAGGAACTGCGCATAATTGAGGAAATCATTCCCGAGCCGGAAGGTGGCGCGCAAAACGCCCCCGAGGAGGTAGCGGCTTCCATAGCCGGCTATCTTACCCGTCAGCTGGAAATATTAACGGCAGAGGACTATACCGCCCTTCCAGAAAAACGATATCAGCGCTTCAGAGCTTTATAAATACAAAACCGCCGCCCCCGGCATAAGCCGCAAGGGGCGGCGGTGGTCTTTGAAGAACCCAAAAGCTTGTAAAATGGTAAAAAATACGCTCTTGTAAAAACAGGCGGGCCGGTAACGCAATACGCGGCGTAGCGTAGCCGCCCCCACATTCGATCCTGAGTTACCGCCGGCCGTATGGGTTTAAAACATATCTTTTTTATACAGAAAAATGCCGACGATTACGGTAGCCAGCAGAGCGATGCCCAGCGGGAACCAGATATTAAAGGCGAGGGGCAGGCCGCCGGCCATCTCCCCGATGTTCATCCCATAAAAGCTGAAGATCATGGTGGGAATGGCCATCACGATGGTGATAGAGGTCAGCACCTTCATGACGATGTTCAGATTATTGGAAATGATGGAGGCGAATGCGTCCATGGTGCCGGACAGGATGGACAGGTAAATATTTGTCATCTCAATGGCCTGTTTGATTTCAATAAGCACATCCTCCAGCAGGTCCTGATCCTCCTCATAGAGCTTGATGCTGCGGCTGCGCATCATTTTTTCCAGGGTGATTTCATTGGATTTCAGAGAGGTCTGGAAATAAACCAAAGACTTTTCTAACTCCAAAAGCTGAATGAGTTCCTTGTTGCGCATGGACCTACGCATTTCGCTTTCAGTAAAGCTGGAACGCTTGTCGATCTGCTTGAGGTACTGCAAAAAACGAGTGGCCACCCGCAGCAGCATATGCAGCACAAACTGGGTACGCAGGGCTGTGTTGGCGTTTTTAACCACCCCGTCCACCATCTCCATCACCGAGGGGTTATCCCGCAGAGAAACGGTAATCAGATCCTGTTCGGTGAGCATGATACCGATTGGCATGGTGGAATAGGTAATAGATTCTTCCACCTTTTCCGCATAGGGCGTGTCTATAATAATCAGGGTCTTGCCGTCCTCTGTCTCCAGATGGGAGGACTCCTCCTCGTCCAGCGCCGAGCGGAGATACTCGGGCGGGATTTCGTGCCGCTCGGTGAGATAGGCAAGCTCGTTCTCATCCGGCGCGCAGACGTTGATCCAGCAACCCTTCTCGTAGGCCTCCACCTGCTTCATGTGGCCGTCTATGGTCTTATAGTAAGAAATCATGGCGTTGCCTCCTTATTGGGGACGCACGGCCGCGGCGGATACAGCGGCCCCGTCTTGCGGTTTTCTACTTCGGGGATTTCCAGGATCGGCGCTCACTGCACCCACTCCTTTCTTATCTTATAGTTTTATACTATTCTACATTATAGCACATGCGGCCGAGAATGCAAGCTATATTGGCTGATTTAGAGGGAAAAACGGCTGAAAAGGAACGAAATCCGCCGATTTTACCATTTTCTCAACTATTGATCGCCAAAACCGGTTTTTTGTGTTATACTTTATTTTAAATCGTTAGCATACATATTGTTATTATATGGGAGGTCTTCCATATGCCCATCGCCAAGCAAACGTTGGAATTTTTAATGGAAAACCGCATGCAAAACAGTCGGGAATGGTTCCACGCCCATAAGGCGGAATATCAGAAATATGTAATCGGTCCTATGACCGCGTTGGCTCAAGAGCTAGCGCCGGTTATGGACGGTGTCGACCCCGAACTGATTACCGAGCCTAAGGTAGGCAAGGTGCTCTCCCGCATCAATCGAGACACTCGTTTTACCAAGGACAAGTCCTTTTATCGGGAGGTCATGTGGCTGGCCTACACCCGGGACAGAAAACGGTATCCCTGCCATCCCGGCTTCTTTTTCGAATTTTTTCCCGACGGCTTTCGCTACGGTTGCGGCTGCTATTACATGCCGCCGGCTGTCATGGAAAGAACCCGGCAGATGATTCTGGACGGACATCCCCTCTTTCAAAAAGCAAAAGCGGATTACGACCAGCAATCCCACTTTCGGCTGGAGGGGGAAATGTATAAGCGTCCGCGCTGTCCTGGCGCGCCGGATGGGCTGCGGGACTGGGTGGAACGGAAGAACCTGGACCTGATTCACAACAGCCAGGATTTTGATCTCCTGTTTTCCGATCATCTAGGTAAAGTTTTGTCCGAAAAATATCTTAAAATTTGCTCTTTCTATTGGTTTGTGCTGGCTGGAACCCTGCAAGCAGACGTTATTTGATAAAGACCGGCACTTTCATTGACAGATTCTATATGCTTTGATACAATCATTATGAAACAGGCAGTGTCTATGGACTGATTTTGTAGCAGTTAACCAATGGATATTCCACAGGCCAGCCGATGACAAGGGGAGAGACTGCCGATGTTTCCATTCATACAATGGAGGTAAAACGATGAGGAAGAGATTCATCCGAACCGGGGCCGCCTTATTGGCAGGGGTTATGGCCGCCAGTAGCTTTATAGGGGTATCGGCAGTCGAATCGCCTAAGACCATCTACGCCGTCTCCACCTCTCATTTGGATACGGTTTGGAGCTGGCCGCTGGAAGACACCATCAGCACCTTTATCCCCAAAACCCTGCGGGAAAATTTCAATCTTCTGGAAAAATACCCAGACTATCAGTTTAACTTTGAAGGCGCATATCGTTATCAGCTGATGCAGGAGTATTACCCTGAAGAATTTGAGAAGGTCAAGCAATACGTGGCGTCCGGTCAATGGAACGTAGCGGGCAGCGGCCTGGAGAACGGCGACGTCAACACACCTTCTCCCGAGGCCCTATTCCGCAACTTCCTCTATGGCAACAACTATTTTGAGGACGTGCTGGGCCAGCGCTCCAAGGATATTTACCTACCCGACTGCTTCGGCTTCGGCTACGCTTTACCTTCTGTGGCGGCCCATTCTAATCTGTTGGGCTTCTCCACCCAGAAGCTCTCTTGGGGAAACACCTTTGCGGGAGAAAAGTTGCCCTTTGACGTGGGTCTCTGGAAGGGACCGGACGGTAAGTCCATTATTGCCAATATTAATTACAACGGTTATACCTCCAGTTTTTCGGGAGGCTTACGCGATAACAGCGATGCCAAAAACCGGCTGAACCGGAGTCCCCTGAACTACATCGGTATGATTTACGGCCCCGGCGGCGACCGCGGCGGCGCTCCGGGCGAGTCCACCGTGGCGGCCCTCTCCAAGGAGTTCGCCTCCAACACGCCGAATAATGTCAATGTCATATTCGCCTCCACCGACGATATGTTCAAAGCTATGACTCCGGCCGAACGGGCCAAGCTGGAAACCTACGAGGGCGAGTTCCTCTTGAAGCAGCATGGGGCCGGCGGCTATACCTCCCGGGCTATCTCCAAGCGGTGGAACCGCCGCAGCGAGCTGCTGGGCGATGCGGCCGAGCGAGCCAACGTGGCCGCCAGCTATATGGGCGCTTCGGATTACCCCACTGAGCTTTTTGAAGAAATCTGGACCCGAGTGATCGTCCATCAGTTCCACGACGATATCCCCGGCACCAGCAATAGCGTAACCTACAAGCGCAGCTGGAACGATTACATGGTGGCCATCAAGCAATTTGCCGCCGAGTACCAGAACGGCGTGGCCGGTGTGGCCTCGGTGATGGACACCCGTGTGGACGCCGGCGTGCCCGTGGTGGTCAACAATCCCGTAGCCGCCCGCCGCAGCGATGTGGTGGATGCTGAGGTGACCCTTAAATCCGACCTACCCTATGTCCGGGTCTACGACGATACCGGCGCTGAGGTTGCCGCCCAGGTCCTTTCCCGCAGCGGCAATACCTATAAGATCGCCTTTATGGCCGACGTGGCCTCTATGGGCTACCGGGCCTACAAGGTCGTCCCCTCCGATACGGCCTGCGGCGTGGCCGGTAATCTGTCGGTAAGCAAGCGCGAGCTTTCCAATGAGAAGTATACTGTGACCATCGACGCCAACGGCGATATCTCCAGTATCATTGATAAGACCGACGGCGATAAGGAGCTGCTCAATAAGCCCATCCGTCTAGGCCTTTTCAACAGCGGCTATATTTATTGGGCGGCTTGGGAGCTGAACATTGACGACTACGCCTTCAAAAAGCCGGGCGCTTACGTAGGCGGAACGCCCGAGATTACCATAGTAGAGAACGGTCCCGCCCGCGTCGCGCTGAAAATTACTCGGACCCAGGGCGAGTCCACCTATGAGCAGACCGTCAGTCTGACGGCCGGCGGCCAGCTGGTAACGGTGGACAATGTGGTGGACTGGAACGAGCGCGGCAGGTTCTTGAAGGCCGAGTTCGACCTGACCTCCTCCAATCCCACGGCTACATACGACTTGGGCTTGGGCGTTATCAAGAGAGGCAATAATGAAAGACAGAAGAGCGATACTTCCGGTCAGAATAAAGCCGAGGTGCCGGTGCAGAAGTGGGCTGATCTGTCCGCCCAGGACGATAGCTATGGCGTGTCCATTATCAATGACTGCAAGTACGGCATGGATAAGTACAACGACAGCACCCTTCGTCTGACCCTGATCCACACCCCCGGCAACGACTATGATCATGGCGGAGACGCACAGGCATGGGCTGGCGAAAACTACGGTCCTGCTGGCATGACGGTGCAGGAGGTAGGGGAGAACCGGTTCGCCTACGCAGTCTACGGGCACGGCGGCGCGGCCGAGGATTCGGACGTGCAGGTGGAGGCTGAGGCCTTCAACCAGCCCATGAACGCCTTCCAAACCGAATCCCACGCCGGCGCGCTGGGCAAAAACTACAGCTTCGGCTCCATCAGCAACAGTAAGGTGCTGGTGCGGGCCCTCAAGAAGGCCGAGCGCAGCGACGAGATCATCGTCCGCTTCAACGAGGGAGCTGGAGCCGCCGCTGAGAATGTAGCGTTCTCTCTGGGCAGCGGTATCAAGAGCTTCCGGGAGGTCTACGCCTCCGAGGAGGAAGTGCCGGAAGCTGAGCGCGTCAAGGCTTCCATTAAGGATGGCAAGCTGGTTTTTGATATCGGAGCCTACGGCGTTAAGACCTTTGCGCTGACCTTGAACGACGCGGCGGTCAAGGCTGCCGCCCTAAAAACCAAGATCCTCGATCTGCCCTATAACATCGACGTGTATTCCAGCAACGCCAACAAGACGGACGGCGGCTTTAACCGGATCGGCGATGCCTACGCCGCCGAGCTGGTACCCGATACCTTTGTGCGCGCCGGCGTACCCTATGTAACCGGTAGCAAGCAGGCTGGGGAGAACAACGCGGTCCGGGCGGCGGGACAGACCATCCAGATTCCCGCCGGCTACAATAAGCTGCGGCTGCTGGCGGCCTCCACCAACGGCGATAAGGACGCGGCCTTCAAGGTAGGAAGCGGTAATGTTACCCTGAACATCGCCGATTACGCGGAAAACGTAGCGGCCTGGGATCTGAAGGATCTCAATACCACAGGCTATGTCAAGGAGCATATCCCGGCCCTGGTGACCACCCACCGGCATACCCACGGCGCCGATAACCTGGCGGCCACGGCTTACATGTTCTCCTACGAGCTGGATGTAACTGGCGCGACCAGCGTCACCCTGCCGGCGGATGACAATATTTTGATTTTCGCGGCCACCGCTGTGAATGACGAAAACCGCTCGGCTGCGGTGGCAAGCGAGCTCCATGACCGTCGTGCGCGGACGCAGGCGGCTCCCAATCCCAGCGGTGTGCTTTTCAGCGCCGGCTTTGAGGATGGGGATGAGATGCCCCGGGAGAACTACACCACCAATCAGAGCAACGTTTCCACTATCAAGTGCGAGGTGGTAAACGAGCCGCGTATTTCCGATTCCAATATTCTGAAAATGTCCGGTAAGGACGACAGCGCTTCCGGTTCCTTTGTTTACTTCACCATATATCTGAACAAGGCGATTAAGGTGACCGAGGGAACCACCCTCTCCTATAAGTTCTATGCCGGCAACGAGCTGGGCCGTTATACAGCCATAGATATGGATTTCACCACAGGAAGCTCTCTGCGCGACCGCAGCTCGGCGGTAGACGCGGACGGGGTGCGGATGCATCCCAGCTATGCCAAGGGAACGGTTGGCGAATGGGTGACCGTTACCTGCGATCTTTCGGCCTGCGCCTCCAATTCCAGTATCACCAAGATTATGTTTGCTTACGATCACCCGGGAGATACAGGCGAATTTATCTCCTACATAGACGATCTGGTCATCGGATCGCCTGAGGATCCGTTACAGTTAAAGATCGACGCCGCCGAGGCCCTGGACCGTTCCTTATATACTGCCGCTTCTATGGCGTCGGTAGACGAGGCCCTGCAGCTGCTCAAGGAAATTCGGGCAGCGGAGGATGCTTCCAACCATGAGCTGGATTTCGCCGTTAAGCTTTTGGAAACCTCGATGAGCGGCCTGGTCAAGCAGCGGAACGGCTATGAAAAGATCAACGCCTGGGATTATAACAGTACCAGCGGCGTGGGTATCGATAAGGAGAACGGACAGCCCAGTAATATTGGCGGCGTAAACAGCGGCGCATGGGTGTCCTATAATGCCTTATCCTTTGGCAGTACCGGCGCGGACCGGGTGGTCATCGACTATTCCGGCTGGAACACCGGCGAAGACGCCAAGGCCGAGGTACATCTGGGCGATGCCCAGGGCGAATTGCTGGCCACCCTGGAAATTCCGCAGACCTCCACTATGGAAGGCGCCGCAGACTGGAGCAAGTATCGGACGGTGGAAGCCAAACTTAGTAAAACTCTCACCGGCGATCAGGATATTACGGTAGTCTTTATCGGCTCCAAGGGACATGTTTGTAATGTAAAGTCCTTCCTGTTCAAGGAAGTTGTATCCGAGGCTTCCTTGGAAAAAGCCCTGCGCCAGGCGCGTAATGTCAATCGTATCGATAAGACCGAGGCCAGTCTGGCGGCCTTGGACGCGGCGATTGCCGCAGCGGAAAAACTGTTGGATGCGGCCGAACTTGATTTGGTTAAGGCTGAGGCGGCTATTGATGCTCTCAACGACGCTGTAAACGGACTCAAGGATAAAAAGTACCCTTATCAAAGAGTCAATGCCTGGGAGTTTGACGACAGTCATGATCTGAGCATCGACCGGGACGGTAGCGGTCAAGCGACCAATCTGGGCGGTGTTCTCAAGAACGCCTACGCCGTCTACGAAGCCATGGACTTTGGTGCGATAGGAGCCGACAAGGTTTCCATCAACTATGCCGGCTGGAACACCGGCGGAGACGCCAAGGCTGAAGTCCGGCTAAACGATGCGAGCGGCGAACTGCTGGGCACGATAGACATTCCCCAGACCTCCACCATGCAGGGCGGCGCCGACTGGAGCAAGTATCAAACGGCTACGGCCAACTTGAATCGTACCCTTACCGGAGAGCAGACCATCTGTGTGGTCTTCCGGGGCAGCGGTTCCCACGTGGCCAACGTGAAGTATATCCAGTTCCAGTATACCGACCCCAAGGCCGCCTTGGAAAAGGAGATTGCCGACGCCAAAGCCATAGATCGGACCGATAAGACCGAAGCCAGCGTAAAGGCCCTGGACGACGCTATTGCGGCGGCCGAAAAGCTGGTCGGCGATAGTCTGACCTCTGAGACAGCAGCAGACGCCGTAGCGACCATCAAAACGGCTATTAAGGAGCTGGTGAAGGATTTCACTGATGAGTTGCAGACGGTTTTGGAAGAAGCCAAAGCCGTCGACCGGACCGGTAAGACGGCCGAGAGCCTGAAGATTTTGGACGACGCTATCGAGGCGGCCGAGAAGCTGGCCGGCGACGATCATGCGCCTGCGGAGCAGGTCTGGAAGGCTGTGGAGGACCTGCGTGCCGCCATTGCCGGACTGAAGGATATCTCCAACGTCGTTCCAGGCGATATGGACGGCAACGGCCAGGTCACCATTCAGGACGTGATGGAAGCCTGTAAGGTATTGGCCCGACAGTCGGCCGGCAAAGCTCCCACGGCAGACGAGATGCTGCGGGGCAATCTGGACGGCGACGATAAATTCAGCATCGGCGACGTTATGGAAATCTGTAAAATCCTCGCCCGTAAGGCCTAGTTGCTAGGTATCAGGCGCGGTATCCCTTGCCATATTTAAACAAAGCGCTTGGCCGCCGTTTCCGGCTTTTGTGGGAAACGGCGGCCTTTTTTACCGCTTGCTTTTTGTCTGTATATTACATATAATATTTTTAGAGTTAGAAAGGGGTAGAGACCATGAAAAAAATAGGTATGCTTTGCACGGCGATTCTGGCAGCGCTGCTACTGTTCGCCGGCTGCAGCGGCGGGACGCCTGCTCAATCGGTGGAGAAAACGCTGGAAGCCGTTAAAACGTCCGATGTCAAAACCTTCAATCAGTATGTATCCGGCGACAGCTCTTTGTTTGCAGATAGCGATACTTGGGGCACAGGGGAGTGGGACTTGATGCATATCATGTATCAGAATCTTTCCTATAAGGTGCTGGAAACCAATGTGGACGGCGGCACGGCTACAGTATCGGCTGAGATCACCAATACCGACTTCAGTAAAATTATTATGAATGCTATGGACGAAATCGTAAGCGCCACCATGGCGGGAGAAATGGGTGAGGCCGACGAAACGGCTATAGCGCAGAAAATGTTGGATTCCATGAAACGGGCGGCGGATAGCGGCGAAGTGGAACCCGTTACGGAAACGGTAAATATTACGCTGGTCAAGGAAGGCTCCTATTGGAAGGTAAAGATCGACGATAATCTGCTCAACGCCTTAGGCGGCGGCAATCTGGACAATGTGACCAACATGATGCGGTAATAGAAAGGAAACAGCCGGACTTTTGTCCGGCTGTCTTTTTGTTTCCAGCGGCCCGCAAAAAATTCCTTTTCCACATTGCTAATAAAAACGTTTGCTTTGTCAAAGAATACACTTTAGTATGGCATGGAAAGGGAAGAGAGAAATGAAAAAATACAGAAAATACCTGCTGCTGTTTGTACTTACCGTTGTGGCCTTCTATGGCTCTCTGCGCATTCCCGACGTGATGCTCGCCCTTTCTCCCACAGTAAACACCCTTGTTGTCCGCCGGCAGGACGTCGCCATATCCGTGCGCTGCAGCGGCACGATCGAGGATACGGCGGCTTGTCCGGTGCAAAGCGAGCTGCCCTTGTATATCAAGGAAATAGCCGTACAGGAAGGGGAGACGGTCAAAGAGGGCCAGCTGCTTTTTTCGGTTGACAGAGAAGCCACCATGCAGGCCGTTCGCCTCATGTCCAGTCTGTCGGACTCGCCGGACAGCGCTCTCGCCGCCGGTTCCTCGCTGACCGGCAGTCTCTTGGCCGATCAAATTCCGGAAGCGGTCTATGCTCCGACCGACGGAAGGGTGAAAGAACTGACCATATCCCCCGAAAAACTGTATATGCCTGGGAAAAACGCTATGTCGCTGTCTGGCGAGAAAGGCGTGCAAATGCGGGCCTCCTTCAGCGAAAGCATTATCGCATCCGTATGGCCCGGACAGCAGGCTACCATTACCGGTAATGGGTTTGAGGGAACTGTTTACACTGGGAAAATTGAAAGTCTGGCGGAAAGCGCCAAGCAGATTGTCCATACCACAGGTACCGAGACGGTGATAGAGGGCGTAATTTCTATCGATGGAGATTGTACCGGCCTGCGTCCTGGCTATAACGCACAGGCGGAAATCGTCACCGACCTACGTGAGAACGCCCTGCTTGTACCCTACGAGGCGGTGGGACAGGACGCGTCCAATCGGAAATACGTCTATCAGCTTGATAACGGATGGGCCCGCCGCCGTTATATTCAGACCGGTGTGGAAACGGCCGATGGGATGGAGATATTGCAGGGGGTTGAAGAGGGCTGGGAACTGGTGCAGAACCCGTCGGTCCTGAACGGCGACCATATACGGGTTATTTCCCGGGAAAATAGGGAAGGGGATATGGAATAAAATGGAGCTTTTGCGCATGTCCCTTCGTAACTTAAAGCGTAAGGGGGCCCGCACCCTTCTGACCCTTCTCAGCATCGCTATTGGCGTTTGCTCGGTCTTGATTATCAGCGTGATTTCGGACGCTGGAAAGGCGGCGGTCAATCACGAGCTGGACAGCTTGGGCGTAAACGGGATCGCTGTCAGCGTTAAGCAATCGGACGGAAGTACAGGACTAAAAAACGAGGATTTATCCAAGCTGCGCGGACTGGAGGACGTGGCCGAGGCCACGCCGGTTCTTACCAAAATGGGAGTGGCTTCGGCCGGCGGACAGAGCAGCAGCACCATGATCTGGGGAATCGACAGCGGCGCCAATCAGGTTATTTCCCTAGAAATGGATTACGGGCGGACAATAACCGCCGCAGACGTGGCAGGGCGTTCCAATGTGTGCCTGGTGGACGCGACTACGGCGGACGCCTTGTATCATCGCACAAACGCGGTGGGCGGAACATTGTATTTGTCCCTTGGCGGCGGCAGCGAGCCCTTTGAAATCATAGGTGTGGCCGCCCCGGACAGCGGTATTCTGCAAAGCATAGCGGGAGAGTATATCCCCGCTTTTGTGTATATTCCTTACACAACGCTCCAGCGCTATATCGGCAGCGACGCGCTCAGTCAGATCGCCATACAGGTACCGGAAGAGCAGGGAGACAACCTAGATGCTGTTGCTCGTAAAATCGAAAGAAGCTTGCGGCTTGAGAAGTCTGCCGACGCAACTGTTCATGCGGATAATTTGGTAAAGCAGCGTGGAAAGTTAAGTAATACCTTGGATATTGTCACGCTGGTTTTAACCGTTATAGGTTCTATTTCGCTAGTCGTAGCCGGACTTGGTATCATGACGGTTATGTTGGTATCCGTAACCGAAAGGACACGGGAAATTGGGATCAAAAAGGCTATTGGAGCTCGCCGCGGCGCTATTCTCAGAGAATTTCTTACAGAAGCCATGCTTTTATCCGTGCTTGGCAGCGGGATCGGTCTGGCCGCGGGCGCGGCTCTGACCGAAATCGCATCCGCTGTTTTACAGTATCCCATCCATGTATCAGTCTATCAAGCAGCGGGCGCTTTGGCGATTGCCTTGTGCAGCGGCGTGCTGTTTGGTGTGTATCCGGCCATAGCCGCATCTAAAATGCGTCCAGTAGACGCGCTCAGAAGAGATTAAGAAAAACGCTGCAATATCTATTGCGGCGTTTTTTCATTGCCTATAGGCTAAAGAAAACCCCTGGTTGAACCAGGGGTAAATAAAA
>JAAVYX010000269.1 GCA_022791355.1 Clostridiales bacterium
CCTGCGCGCCGTCCATAAGTATAAGGACAGTCGGGAGCAGTTTGAAACCCGCACCCACAAACGGCTTATCGACATCCTCAGACCCTCCAACAAAACCGTGGAGGCTCTGATGGGTCTTGAGCTCCCCGCCGGCGTTGAAATTGAGATCAAGCTCTGATCTCCTGTCTCAAAGCCGACGTGGTCAAGTTGGCCGAAAGGCCAACCAATAACCAGAAGGAGGATACAAAATGAAAAAAGGTTTGGTAGGCAAGAAGCTCGGTATGACCCAGCTTTTTGACCAGAACGGCAACGTCGTTCCCGTAACCGTGGTCGAGGTCGGCCCCTGCGTGGTCACCCAGAAGAAGACCATGGAGAAGGACGGCTACGAGGCGGTTCAGGTCGGCTTCGGCGACCTGAAGGCGAACAAGGTGAACAAGCCCATGAAGGGCCATTTCGCCAAGGGCGACGTAGCGCCCAAGCGGGTGCTCCGCGAGTTCCGTCTGGAGGACTGCTCCGCCCTGAACGTGGGCGACCTGCTTAAGGCTGATATCTTCGCCGAGGGCGACCGCATCGACGTGACCGGCACCAGTAAGGGTAAGGGCTACGCCGGCGTGATCAAGCGCTGGAACTTCGCCCGCCTGAAGATGAGCCATGGTACCGGCCCCGTAGCCCGCCACGGCGGCTCCATGGGCGCCTGTTCCTCTCCCTCCCGGGTTTGGAAGGGCAAGAAAATGGCCGGCCATCTGGGCGCCGAGCGCGTAACCGTTCAGAACCTGGACGTAGTCAAGGTTGACGCTGAGAACAACATTATCGCAGTCAAGGGTGCCATTCCCGGCCCCAAGGGCGGTATCGTCGTGATCGCCGACAGCGTGAAAGCCTAAGGGAAGGAGTGTAAGATATGCCTAACGTAGCAGTTCTGGATATGGCCGGCAACAATGTGGGTGAAGTTACCCTGTCCGACGCCATATTCGGTATCGAGCCCAACGCGGCCGTCATGCACATGGCCGTTGTGAATTACCTGGCCAACCAGCGGCTGGGCACCCAGTCCACCCTGACCCGCTCGGAAGTCTCGGGCGGCGGCAAGAAGCCCTGGCGTCAGAAGGGGACCGGCCATGCCCGTCAGGGTTCCACCCGCGCTCCCCAGTGGAGACACGGCGGCATCGCCCTGGGCCCCAAGCCCCGGGATTACAGCTACCGTTTAAACAAGAAGGTTCGCCGTTTGGCCCTCAAGTCGGCCCTGTCCGACAAGGCTCTGACCGGTTCTCTCATCGTTCTGGATGAGCTGAAGGTCGAGAGCTACAAGACCAAGGTCGTGGCCGACTGCATGAGCGCCATCAAGGCCGACGGCAAGACCCTGATGGTCCTGGCCGACAACAACCAGATGGCCGTCAAGTCCGCCGCCAACATCAAGGGCCTCAAGACCGCCCAGATCAACACCATCAATACCTATGACATCATCAACGCCGACAAGCTGGTGATCGTCAAGGACGCCGTTGCGAAACTTGAGGAGGTGTACGCTTAAATGAAAGCCGCGCAGGATATCGTCCTAAAGCCGATCATCACCGAGAAGAGCATGATCGGTATCCAGGATAAGAAATACACCTTCAAGGTCGCCTCCGACGCCACTAAGGTGGATATCGCCCGGGCTGTTGAGGAGCTGTTCAAGGTGGAGGTCTCCAAGGTCAACACCGTCAGCGTCTGCGGCCAGATGCGGCGCATGGGTCGGTACGCCGGCTACACCGCCGCCTGGAAGAAGGCCATCGTCACCCTGAAGGCCGACTCCAAGCCCATCGAATTCTTCGAGGGCCTGGTCTAAGTCGTATGAAGCGCCGAAGGGCCAAAGGCCTTTCGGCTTGGAAATGACATAGATTTTCGTTCGGCCCATCTATACGAATGTCTGTAAGACATTCGTTGCTTCCCGCAAGGGACGCTCCACAAAGTGGAGCGTCAGAGGGCTTCGCAAAAATTTTACTTTGCAAGGCAAAGTATCATTTCCGGCAATGTATGGGAGGCGCGCGCTTCCCGCTAAGCCAAAATAGGAGTGTGAAACCTAAAATGCCGATTAAGACTTATAAGCCCACGACTCCCGGCCGCCGCGGCATGACCGTTATGGATTATTCCGGTCTGTCCAAGGTAGCGCCCGAGAAGAGTCTGCTGGAGCCTATCAAGAAGAATGCCGGTCGCAACAGCTACGGCCGCATCACCGTCCGCCACCGGGGCGGCGGCAACCGCCGCAAGTACCGCGTGATCGATTTCAAGCGGAACAAGCATAATATGTTCGCCGAGGTTATGACCCTGGAGTACGATCCCAACCGTACCGCTCACATCGCCTTAGTCAAGTATGAGGACGGCGAGAAGCGCTACATCATCGCTCCCCAGGGCCTGAAGGTGGGCGACAAGATCATCAGCGGACCTGACGCCGATATCAAAACCGGCAACGCCCTGCCGCTGACCAACATCCCCACCGGTACCTTCCTGCACAACATCGAGCTCTACCCCGGCAAGGGCGCGCAGCTGGCCCGTTCGGCCGGCAATACCGCCCAGCTGATGGCCAAGGAAAACGGTATGGCCCTGCTGCGGCTGCCCTCCGGCGAGCTGCGCAACGTACCTGCCAGCTGTATGGCTACCATCGGTCAGGTCAGCAACCCCGAGCACGAGAACGTGAACATCGGTAAGGCCGGCCGCAAGCGTCACATGGGCTGGCGGCCCACCGTCCGCGGTTCGGTTATGAACCCCTGCGACCACCCCCACGGCGGCGGTGAAGGCAAGTCCCCCATCGGCCGTCCCGGCCCGGTTACCCCCTGGGGTAAGCCCGCCCTCGGCTACAAGACCCGCAAGAAGCACGCCCGCTCCGATAAGTATATCGTGAAGCGCCGCGGCGCCAGATAACGGCGAAAGGAGAGTTGAAGAATGGGAAGAAGCATTAAGAAGGGCCCTTACGTACAGCCTGTGCTGCTCAAACGGGTCCAGCAGATGAACGAGGCCGGCGAGAAGCGGGTTCTCAAGACCTGGAGCCGTTCCTCTACCATTTTCCCCGATTTCGTCGGACATACTTTCGCGGTGCATGACGGCCGCAAGCATGTGCCCGTTTATGTGACCGAGGATATGGTCGGTCACAAGCTGGGCGAATTCGCCCCCACCAGAACCTATCGGGGCCATGCCGGTTCCAAGACTACGAAGTAAGCGGCCGAAAGGAGAGTTAGACTATGGAAGCAAGGGCTAGTTTAAAATACGCCCGCATTTCGCCCCGCAAGGTGAAGATTGTGATGGATCTCATCCGCAATCAGCCGGCGGAGAAGGCGATGGCGATTCTGAAGTTTACCCCCAAAGCCGCCTGCGAGGATTTGGAGAAGCTTTTAAAGTCGGCCATGGCCAACGCTGAGAATAACCATAACATGGACGTTTCCCGCCTGTATGTGTCCGAGTGCTTTGTGAGCCCCGGCCCCATCCTCAAGCGCATCCGCGCCAAGGACCACGGCCGCGCCCACCGCATCCTGAAGCGGACGTCCCACATGACCCTGGTTCTCAGGGAAAAAGAAGACTAAGGAGGAGGTTAAGTTATGGGCCAGAAAGTAAATCCTAACGGACTGCGTATTGGCGTGATCAAGAACTGGGATTCCCGTTGGTTCGCCAAGGACAATGTTTTCGGCGATACTTTGGTTGAGGACTATAACCTCCGTAAGTATCTGAAGAAGAAACTGTACGGCGCCGGCGTTCCCAAGATCGAGATTGAGCGGGATGCTTCCCGCGTCCGCCTGCATATCCACTGCGCCAAGCCCGGCATGGTCATCGGCCGCAACGGCTCCGAGATCGACAAGCTGAAGGCTGAGTGCGAGAAAATGCTGGGCAAGCCGGTGAATATCAACATCGTTGAAATCCGTCAGCCCGACCTGAACGCTGCCCTGGTGGCCGAGAACATCGCCGCCCAGCTGGAGAAGCGTATTTCCTTCCGCCGCGCCATGAAGCTGGCCATGGGCCGCACCATGCGCCTGGGCGCCAAGGGAATCAAGACCCAGGTTTCCGGCCGTCTCGGCGGCGCTGAAATCGCCCGCACCGAGCACTATCATGAAGGTACCATCCCGCTGCAGACCCTGCGCGCCGATATCGACTACGGCTTCGCGGAGGCCAACACCACCTACGGACGCATCGGCGTCAAGGTCTGGATCTACTCCGGCGAGGTTCTGCACGACGCCCGCAAGCCCCGCAAGGAAGGAGGCGCCCGCTAATGTTAATGCCGAAGCGCGTTAAATACCGCCGCGTGCACAGAGGCCGTTTGAAGGGTACCGCTACCCGCGGCAACTTTGTATCCCACGGCCAGTTCGGCCTGCAGGCCCTGGAGCCGGCCTGGATCACTTCCAACCAGATCGAGGCCGCCCGTGTGGCCATGACCCGTTATATCAAGCGCGGCGGTCAGGTTTGGATCAAGATCTTCCCTGATAAGCCCATCACTGAGAAGCCGGCCGAGACCCGCATGGGTTCCGGTAAAGGTTCTCCCG
>JAAVYX010000208.1 GCA_022791355.1 Clostridiales bacterium
GCTGCCCCGGCGGCTGCGTCAACGGCGGCGGCCAGCCGGTCCAGCACGCGGTCACCCGCAACTTTGTGGATCTCAAGGCCAAGCGGGCCGAGGCTCTCTATGAGGCCGACCGGAACAAGGCCGTCCGCAAGTCCCACGAGAATCCCATGATCAAGACTCTGTACGACGAGTACCTGGGCGAGCCGGGCAGTCACCTGGCCCATAAGATTCTCCACACCTCTTATGTGGATCGGTCCAAGAATGTGATTAAGTAAAGCCGCTGATTGGCGTACCGCGCCTGTTTTGCAGGCGCGGCGTATACCGGCTTGCAAAAGACCCCCGGCCGCGGCCGGGGGTCTTTTCTTCTTATGGCGAACCGGATGTCCTACAAGCAAACGATACGCCAAACAAACGGGGCTCCTGTGGGAGCCCCGTTTCGGGCTATTGAAAAAGCGCCCGAAGGAAAATCTATAAAAAAGTTTTCGCCCGCCTTTTTTAAAAGGCGGTGGGGTCGGGGGAAAAGCCCCCGTCGCGTCCCGCGGGACGCAAAATCCTTTCCGTAAAAAGGCCGGCGTTTTCTGTGCTCACCCTTCCTCCGATACTGCCTCCCGCAATTCCTCCAGCTTAAAGGCCAGCCGCAGTGAAAACCGGGTTTCCACATTCTTTATGTCCAGCCCCGAAATCTCCCCGATTCTCTCCAGCCGGTAGGCGACGGTATTGTAATGGGCGTAAAGAGCCTGGGCCGCCGCCTTGGTATTGCAGCCGGTTTGCAGGTAAACCTTTAAAGTGGCGCAGAGCGTACTGTTGTGGTTTCGGTCGTAGGCTTTTAAGGGCTCCAGCAGCCGATAGGTAAAGTCGGCCGCCGGTCCGTCGGGCAGGCAGGCCAGCAGGGCGCAGGCCTCCGGGGCGTTCTCCGCGGGCAGGACGGCGGCCCGTCCGCCCTTCTGGCTGCGCCGGGCAATGCTCACGGCTTCCCGGTAGCCATCTGCCAGCGCGCCTACAGGGCAGGCCCGGCTTAGATAGAGACTGACCTTTTTCCCGCCAAGCAGGCAGGTCAATTGCTCTATCAGAGGCCGCAATACGTCTCTTTCCGCCCCCGCCTCCAGAATAAAGACCAGCCGGCCGTTCAGTACGACGGTTATTCGGCCGCTTTTCTTCTGGATGAGACGGGATATCCGCATCAGCTTTGCAGCGTCGGGCCTTTCTCCGCCCGATTGCTCATCAGGATCCCATACGGCTATAGCCACCTTATAGCTGACGTTCAGCTTGTGGGGAAGTCCCCGCTCCTTGACCTTCGGATAGATACGGGCGGCCATTTCCGGTTGGCCGGACAGGAGCATCCGCCAAAACTGACTGCTGTATTCCAGCCGCAGCTCCTCCATGGCCGCTGGATTGGAGGGTTCCAGAGACGACCAAAGCCCGTCCGGCCCCTTCCCTGAGCTGGAGCCGCCGTCATGGAACGGCCGGGGTCCTTTCGCGGGCGGCCCGGCAGTCGGCTCCATGGTGCCGCAAAGGGAATAGACTGGCCTCTCGTACCCAGCCGGACGGCCGGTTTCTTTCATGGATTCCGCTCCATACAATTCCCTGCAAATTTGAGCTGGTCCGGTCTGTATCATCCTGTTTTTCCTCCATAAAACAAAAATAAAAAAGACGCTGGGTTCCCGGAAATCCGAGAGCCACAACGCCTTTGTTGTATGCTTTTTGTATTTTTTATATTATAGCACGGTTTGTCTCCCTTGCGCATTATCATTATCTCACAAAATCAGAGGAATAATGGGCGGTCGTGTCATGCATGTAACCAATCAAAGCCGCCGGCCGGTCAGGTTTATGCCCCAGAAGACGTCTACAGCGCCTGGTATTCGCAGGCCTATACTCGCCCTAGTCCCCCCGCAATCCAGCCGGACGGGGCATGCGGTAACTAACGGGACGCATGGATACAAACCGCCCTGCCGGAAGCTGTCCCGCGGGTCCGCCGCCTATGGCCGGCCGTCCTCGGGCGGGGACAAACGATAGCCAACCCCGCGCAGAGTGTGGATATATCGGGCCAGGTTCTCTCCCCCCTCTAGCTTCTGCCGCAGAAAACGGATATGGACGTCCACCGTCCGGGCCTCTCCCCCGTAGTTCATTCCCCAGACCGCGTCCAGCAGTTGTTCCCGGGTGAGGACCTGTCCCGTATGGCGCAGCAGGACCGCCAACAGGTCGAACTCCTTGGCGGTCAGCTCCACAGGCTTCCCGTCCAGGGAGGCCTGCCGGCTGGAAAGGTCCATGGCCAGCCCTCCCGCCCGCAGCCGCTCGCCCCGGCCGGACATATATTCCCCCCGCCGGATCAGGGCCTTGACCCGGGCGGTCAGCTCTCTCACCGAAAAGGGCTTGGAAAGATAATCGTCCGCCCCCATGTTCAGCCCGGTAACCCGGTCGTCCTCCTGACCGCGGGCGGTAAGCATGAGTACCGGCACCGGCCGGGTGGCCGGGTCCTCCCGCAGGCGGCGGCAAACCTCCAATCCGTCCGGCTCAGGCATCATCCAGTCCAGGATTATCAGGTCCGGCAGGGTATGACGCAGGGCGGCCAGTAAGGCCTTTCCCTCCGAAAAGGCCTGGGTCCCGTAGCCCTCCTCCTCCAGCGCCGCCGACAGCAGGCGGCGAATGCTGGGTTCATCGTCTACAATATACACAGTTTGCGTCACGGTATGTTCCCCCCTAGGCAAGCGGTTTGATCGAAGGCTGCGCGCATGTTATAGCGGATTTATTTTGTCCGTGTTTCTTAGAGTGTGTTTTAAAAGGCCGAAAAAAGGTCTTTATGCCCATGAACAGGCAGTTGCAGCGTCCGAAATCCTCGGAAAGCGAAAGCCTTTCTTGCGGTTTCATCTTTGCTATCGCCTGCTCTTAAAACAATCATCCGGCATTTCGATCGTTTTAAAACACTCTCTAGCGCGTATTGTGAAAGTCAAAGAACCAGGGGATTTCTCCCAGGAAAAAGCCGCATGGATTTTTGGATTTAGCGCGAGGTTTCGCGGCAGGCGTATTTATATGGATACTCCATGACTAAATCCAACGGCGTCTGGCTTCCCGGCGTAGGCGTCGTCTGCGCTAGGACTATATTGGAGTACTGAGAATAGCGCGTCTGCCGTGAAATCTTCATCCCAGCCAAACGGCAGAAAAGAAAATATGGCGCGAGATCATATGCTTTGCAAGGTAAAGCATATGATCTCGCACCCAATCGTTATCGCCTCGGCAGAAACAGTCCGTACTGTATTTTGCGCCGGCGGGCAGGCTGCACCCGACCGCTGGCTTCCCGCTTTTCTTAATCCTCGTCGGCGTATTCAGCCTTGCCGCAACACCGCTTATACTTCTTGCCGCTGCCGCAGGGACAGGAGGCGTTCTTGGGAATCTTGCCCTGCCCCTTGACCGTCTTGGCGTTGGGGAGGCTGCCATCGCCGCCGGAAGAGGCGGTTTCCTTGGCTACCTGCTCCCGTTTGACCTCCTCATTGGTCCGCACCTGGACGCTCAAAATCATCCGGCTGGTCTCCTCCCGGATGGAGGCGGTCATGGCGTTGAACATATCATAGCCCTCGTTGCGGTACTCCACAACAGGATTATGCTGGCCGTAGGCCCGCAGATGGATGCCCCGGCGCAGCTCGTCCATGGCGTCGATGTGGTCCATCCAATGGGAGTCCACATTGCGCAGCAGAATGACCCGCTCCAGCTCCCGCATGACCTCCTCGCCGTACTTATGCTCCTTGAACTCGTAGAGCTTGCGCACCCGGTCCTTGAGGGTTTGGGCGATCTCCTCCTTGGAAGTATCCCCCAGCTCCTCGGGGGTGAAATGGAAGTCGTCGGGGGTGGTCAGCCAGCCTAAGAAGTAGGACCGCAGGCCATCCACATTCCACTCGTCGTGGATTTCCTCGGACAGGTAACGAGTGGCCGCCTCGTCGATGGTCTCGTCGATCATGGCGAGAATGGAGTCCTTCACGCTGGCCCCGCTCAAAACCTTATCCCGCTGGGCGTAGATCAGCTCACGCTGCTTGGTCATCACATCGTCGTACTCCAGCACGTTTTTCCGCTGGGCGAAGTTGCGGCCCTCCACCTTCTGTTGGGCGCTCTCGATGGATTTGGACAGCATCCCCATCTCCAGAGGGGTATCCTCGTCCACCTTCAGGGTCTCCATGAGGTTGAAGATCCGCTCGCCGCCAAAGAGGCGCATCAAATCGTCCTCCAAGGAGATGTAGAACCGGGTGCAGCCCGGGTCTCCCTGTCGGCCGGCGCGGCCGCGGAGCTGGTTGTCGATCCGGCGGGACTCGTGCCGCTCGGTGCCTAAAATGCACAGACCGCCTGCCTGCCGCACCTTTTCGGCCTCGGGAGCAACCTCGGCCTTGAATTTGGCGTTGAGCTCGGCGAAGAGCTCTCTGGCGGCGATGATGTCCGCGTCCTCGGTCTCGCCGTAGCCGGTGGCCTCGTTGATGAGCATATCGCTGTAGCCCTGGTGGCGCATCTCGGCCTTGGCCAGATACTCGGCGTTGCCGCCCAGCATGATATCGGTGCCGCGGCCGGCCATGTTGGTGGCGATGGTCACCGTCCCGAACTTACCGGCCTGGGCCACGATCTCGGCTTCCTTGTCATGATGCTTGGCGTTGAGCACGTTGTGCTTAATGCCTCGAGCCTTAAGCAGCTTGCTTAACAGCTCCGACTTCTCGATGGTCACCGTACCCACCAGCACCGGCTGGCCCTTCTCATGCCGTTCGACGATATCGTCGATGACCGCCCGGAATTTGGCCATTTCGGTCTTGTAGATCACGTCGGACATATCGGTACGGGCGATGGGCTTGTTGGTGGGGATCTCCACCACGTCCAGCTTGTAGATTTCCTGGAACTCCCGCTCCTCGGTCATGGCCGTACCGGTCATGCCGGACAGCTTGTCGTACAGGCGGAAGAAGTTCTGGAAGGTGATGGTGGCCAGGGTCTTGGACTCGTGCTCCACCTTGACCCCTTCCTTGGCCTCGATGGCTTGATGCAGGCCCTCGTTGTACCGGCGGCCGAACATAAGACGGCCGGTAAACTCGTCGACGATGACCACCTCGCCGTCCTTAACCACGTAGTCCACATCCCGCTTCATGATGCCGTTGGCCCGGATGGCCTGGTTGACGTGGTGGGCGATGGTGATATTGTCCGCGTCGTTTAAGTTTTCAATACCGAAGTAGACCTCGGCCTTCTTGACGCCCTGGGGAGTGAGGGTGGCCGTTTTGGCCTTTTCATCCACCACATAATCCCCGTCGAACTTCTGGTCCTCGTCCTCCTTGTCGTTCATTTCCCGCACCCGGTTGACGGTGAGGGATTTGGCGAACTGGTCGGCCCGGTCGTACAAATCGGTGGACTTGTCTCCCTGGCCGGAAATAATCAGAGGGGTGCGGGCCTCGTCGATGAGGATAGAGTCCACCTCGTCCACGATAGCGAAATTGTGCTTCCGCTGGACCTTGTTGTTCTGGTAGATCACCATATTGTCCCGCAGCTAGTCGAAGCCCAGCTCGTTGTTGGTGGCGTAGGTGATATCGGCGTTGTAGGCTTCCTTTTTCTCCTCATTGTCCATACCGTGGACGATCAGGCCGACGGTAAGACCCAGAAAACGGTAGACCTTGCCCATCCACTCCGAGTCCCGGCGGGCCAGATAGTCGTTGACCGTGACGATGTGCACCCCCTTGCCGGTCAGGGCGTTGAGGTAGGCCGGCAGGGTGGCCACAAGGGTTTTACCCTCGCCGGTGCGCATCTCGGCGATGCGGCCCTGATGGAGGATAATGCCGCCCAGAATCTGCACGGGGAAATGCTTCATACTCAGCACGCGCCAGGAGGCCTCCCGGCAGACGGCGAAAGCGTCGGGCAGGATGGTGTCCAGAGACTCGCCCATCCCCAGCCGGTCCTTTAGGATATCGGTCTGCTCCCGCAGATCGGAATCGCTCATGCCCTGATACTTGCTTTCCAGCTCCAGAACCCTTTTCTGGATGGGGAGAATGCGCTTGATTTCCTTGGCGCTGTAGTTGCCGAATAGCTTGGTGATAATACTCATTGACTGCACTCTTTCTTTCCGGCCGCCTGCCGCGGCCTGTGTGATTTCCCCGCTCGCCTGTACGGATCGGGCGGGCCCAGCGGAGGCCGCCGGGCGGAGTCTTTTCAGATCCCCGTTTATGCTTCGCGGGAGTTCTCTCCCCGGGGCGGCTGGACCGCCCCGCATCGGCCGGGAATGATGCCATTTGCCTCCAAAGAGTTATACGTCTGCCAGCCGCCCTTTAGGGCAGGCTGTTAAATTCTACAGCATTTTTCAAATGAAAAAACGTATTGGTCCTTGCATGCGAATGGTAAACCCGTCAATATACGAATCAAAATTATTATAACACAATTACGAGAAAAAGAAAGCATTATTTATGGTTAAAAGGCTGGAACGGTTGCCTTTTCGACCGGACCGTATTATAATGTGGATAACTCTCGGACGGCGGAGCGCGGCCGTTCCTTTTTTGCCGCCGCGCGCCTGCCGCACCAACGACAAAACGGAGGTTCCCGCATGTATATTGTATCGGTTCTCTGCCTGCTGCTGCTCGTCCCCTATCTGGTGGTGGGACTGGCCTTTATGCCCAAGGGCAAGGGTAAGCAGCTTTTCAACATGGTCTATTCCGCCCTGGCCTTGGGCGGCGTGGGCGGCCTGCTCTATGTTTTCTGCCGTCAATATGTAAACGATTACAAGGGCTACGCGCAGGTGGGGGCTGAACGGCTGGACGTCATGCTGGGCGCCCTGCTGCTCATGATTCCGGTGATTATCCTTCTGGTCATCGTCAATATGGTTTTGAAAAAGCCCCGCGGGATGCTGCTTTTCTGTATCGCGGCCGGCCTAGTCCTAGCAGACGGCGTGGGCGTCTGCGTTTACGCCTGGCTGGCCGACACTGGCTACGCCGCCTTTCTGCCCATGGCCCTGCCCGCCGCCCTCCTTCTGGTCCCCCTGCTCTGGGCCCTGGCCGCCGGGGGGTTGCTCCCCTTCGAGGGCAAGGCCGGCCGGGCGGTCCACTGGTCGGTGCAGACCCTGCTCTTCCTGATGGTAGCCGGTCTCATGGGCTACGGGGCCTACACCCTCCAAGCCCTGCTGGGAGGCTGGAACGCCTCTCTCTTCCGCTTTGCTCCCATCGCTCTGGTGGGGCTGATTATTCCCGGCGTACCCCTCTTCGTCTTCTTCTACGACATGGTCAAGCGGTCCGACCGGCCGGCGCGTACGCCCCGCAGGCAGCGAAAGAAGGAAGCCCGCGCAAAATAGACTGATCCGATCCGTTATAAAACCGATGCTCTTTTGAGAGCGTCCTGGGTTAAAAAGGAATAAAACCCGCCGGTTGATTTCGGCGGGTTTTATTGTGTTGTAACACACACGCTTGGCTTTATAGTCCGTTCGCCAGATTCATAGGAAGCCCAAAAGCAGGAACGATGTTCGGGCAGGCGCTTTGCAGTCTCTCGGCAGCCCGGCGGGATATAACAGGAGCCTGGTCTGCGAGCTGCCTTTGGCCATCCTCCCGTCGCTTTTGTTCCGCGCTTCAGCTGAGTATGTTTCACTTATCCGCCGGAAGCTTGGATATAGCAGGTTGTTCTATTGTATAGCTGGTTATGTGCCTTTTTAGTATGAAATTGATAGATTGAGAGAAGGAACGCTCATTTTCAGCTGCAAGACCTTTTATTGCTTTTATTACATATGTATCCAAAGTAATACTTACACGTTGCTTTGCAGCTTTTTTTCTTACCTGCCGCATATCTCACACGCCTTTCCATAGATTTCATAAGACTCTTCCTGCGACAATTCCGACTTGTCTCGCAACACACGAAGAGTTGCATCCATATGCAAATCCCGTCTGATTTTCTGTTCCATAGCACACCTTGCCAATCATTTCGATGAATATTGGGTGCGACTATTTAGAGTCTATTGTAATAGCTCTATTTATACCAGACAGTTATAAGTATAATTATAGTTATTTGTGTTAATTTTTGTAAAAAGGCGTAGTGTTCTGGTGATAGTCTGACAGTGGGAGGGAGAAAAATGGCGTGGAAAAAGGGGACGGCCTCTGTATGGGAACGGGAAAAGCAGACCGGGCAAAGGGCCTCTATTCTGGTCCGCGTCCTGGACTATTTTCGATACGCCCGGCCGGTCAGGACGACCTACGTCTATCCGGTCTGGCGGGAAAAGTCCTTCGGCCGGGGCGACGACGACCTCCAAAACGGGCTTACGGCGGCCAAAAAGCTCATCCGCATCTCCGGACTGCTGGCACAGGCCGCCGCCTGTTTTGATCCGTCCGCTCAGGAGCCGGCGCAGGCGGCGGTACGGGGGCAGTACAGCTTTGAACAGGCCAAGGCCGCTTTAAACGGTCTGCTGGACTACATCAACCGGCGGCCCTCCATTGGGACGTTTTTCGATGACCGGACGGCCGGCAATTTCCGGTCGGTCGTGCGGGACTTTCAGTGCGCGGAAATCGCTTTCCAAAAGGCCGGACGGACGCGGGAGGCGGAAGGCCGGGCGGGTTATATACAAAAGGCGGCGGCCTGCATGGAACGTGCCGCCCGCACCTTGGACGCTATACGCGCCCGGGCGGCCGGCAAGCTGCAGGGGTAGCCGTCCGGCTATAGGAAAACGGTGAGACCGACGTGCTTTTCCACGACTGCTTTGCATATCAAATCAACCAGAGCGGTTCCCGGAAATCATGAGAAAAAAGGAAGCGAGGGCAGGCAAGGCGGAAGACGCAGACGGGCTGTCGCCCGTCAAGGATGACAACCCGGTCCTGTGATGTCTGGACCGTTGTTCCTTTCTCCGTATTTTTTGGGCCGCTCTAAGGGACAAACAGCAAAAAGTACAAGGTCCGGTGGCCCAGAGGAAGGACGGCTGTCTGCTGAAGAAGGAGCGGCCACAAAAAGAGTATAAGTGAAACAGCCGCTTATGCGTCGCTGCGCGCCCCGTTGGGGAATCCCCGGCGAGGGTATGCCAAAATCTTATTCCGAAAGATTTTGGTTACCTGCGCCTTGCGTGTTTATACACGAAGCGTAAATGCTTGTGGGGTCTTCTATCGCTCCTCACTGACGTTCCCGGTTTGGCCTCTGGCCAAACCTCTAGCATAGTCCCTTGCGGGAAGCAATCAGAGGCGCGTTAGTGCCGGGACCTCCAGGTAGAGGCGCTTTGCGCCGGGACGCTAGAGAGGCGCTTTGCGCCCTGGTCGCCAGAACAGCCTTCGGCCGTTCGCTTAAGGCCGCAGAGAAATCTAAGGATTTCGCGTCCTGCGGGCCGCGACGGGGCCTTGCCCCTCGGCCCCGCCGCCTTTTTAAAAAGGCGGGCGAAAACTTTTATTCTTTTACGGTTTTTTGACAAGCGAAAAGCAGACGCGGTTGGCCGCGCCTGCTTTGTACCTTCTGGTTGGTTTGCCGGTAGGTTTACGACTCCATTTCCGCCCGGTTGATGGCGCAGAGCACTCCCTTGACCGAGGCTACGTTGATACTGTGGTCCCGTCCCACGCCAAAGATGCTTTTGCCGTCCGGCTTTTTGAGCTGGATATAGGCGATGGCTTGGGAATCGGCGCCGGCCGATACGGCGTGCTCATGATAGTTTACAAACTGATACCCGTCGATCCCGGCCTTGTGCAGGGCGCTGAAAAAGGCGTCGATAGGCCCGTTGCCCTTGCCGGACACCTGCCGTTCCTCTCCGTCGGCCCGAATGACGCCGGTAAATCGGATACTCCCGTCGGCCGAGGAAGCGCCTGAGAAGGCGTACTCGCCCAGGGCGTACTTCTGGGGGATATGGACGTAGCCATCCTCAAAGACCTGTAAGAGCTCCTCGTTGGAAAGCTCCCGGCCCAGCCGGTCGCACTTGGCCTTGACCATGGCGCCGAACTCGGGATGCATTTCCTTGGGCAGGGTAAGGCCGAAGGCGTGCTGCATGACAAAGGCCGCCCCGCCCTTGCCCGACTGGGAGTTGATCCGGATAATGGGCTCGTACTGCCGTCCCACGTCGGCCGGGTCGATGGGCAGGTAGGGAATCTCCCACTTACCGGTCCCAGAGGTCTGCATATAGGCGGTACCCTTATTGATAGCGTCCTGATGAGAGCCGGAGAAGGCGGTGAATACCAGCTCGCCGGCATACGGGTGCCGCTCGTGCACATGCATACGGGTGCACCGTTCGTACATCTCCCGCAGGGCTGGGATATCGGACAAATCCAGCTCGGGGTCCACACCCTGGGTATACATATTCAGCCCGGTGGCGACGATATCCAGATTGCCGGTGCGCTCACCGTTGCCGAAGAGGGTGCCCTCCACCCGCTCGGCTCCGGCCAACAGGGCCAGCTCGGTGGCGGCCACGCCGGTACCCCGGTCGTTGTGAGGGTGGACGCTGATGATCGCCCGCTCCCGCCCGGGCAGATGGCGGATGAAATACTCCACCTGGTCGGCAAAGGTGTTGGGGGTGCACATCTCCACCGTGTTGGGCAGATTGAGAATGACCTTGTTCTCGGCCGTGGCGCCCAAGGCGTCCAGCACGGCGGCGCAGATATCCACCGCGTTGTCCATCTCGGTACCCGAGAAGCTCTCGGGGGAATATTCGTAACGAATGTTGCAGTCTCCCTCGTACTGGTCGGTCAGTTCCCGGATGAGCTTGGCGCCCTCCACGGCGATTTGGATGACACCGGCCATGTCCTTTTTAAAGACCACCTTGCGCTGGAGGGTGGAGGTGGAGTTGTAGAAATGCACGATGACGTTTTTGGCCCCCCGGATGGCCTGGAAGGTCTTTTGAATCAAATGGGGCCGGGCCTGCACCAGCACCTGGATGGTCACGTCGTCCGGGATATGGCCGCCCTCGATGAGCTCCCGGCAGATTTCATACTCGGTTTCGGACGCCGAGGGAAAGCCCACCTCGATTTCCTTAAAGCCCATGTCGCACAGGGTGTGGAAAAAGGCCAGTTTCTCCTCCATGTTCATAGGGTCTACCAAGGCCTGGTTGCCGTCCCGCAGATCGACGCTGCACCAAACGGGGGCCTTGTCGATAACCCTTGCGGGCCACTGGCGGTCGGGCAGCTCAATCTGCTGGAAGGGAATGTACTTGGACGCGCCTTGCTTCATTTTACTCATGGGATTTTCCTCCTTCTGACCTGCTCAAAATGGTTTGATAGAAATTGCCCGTGAGCGGAGGAAAACAAAAAGCCCCGCCCCCGGTAAAAGGGGCGAGGACAAATATCCACGCGGTACCACCCTTGTTCAGCCGTCTGAAAAACAGCCCTCGTCAGCCTCTATCAAGGCCCGGCCTCTAACGCGGCCAACCGTCCCGCCCTAAAAGGCCATGTCCTCTCAGGCGGACGACTCGGGGATGAGCTATACATACGTATCCTCTTGCCGGCTCGCACCATCCGCCGGCTCTCTGAAGAGAAAGACGCGCATCTTTTTCCCGTCGCAGTCTTTACAAAAGCAGGTATAAATTTTTTATTATTATATGCTGGCGTTTGGGGTTTGTCAAGCGGGAAAAATATTTTTTCCGGGGCCTTTCCTGCGTTACCGGCACGACAAAAAGACGGCGGCCGAGGTCTTACGCCTTCCGTGGGGCCAGACCGCTCTCGACCGCCCCCATCATCGTTTCATACGCCGCTTTGGTCAATCGCCCCTTGCCGTCCGTATAGACGGTACGGTACGCCATACCTGTGGGGTCCTCCAGAATCTCCCACAGATTCGCTTCGGTAGGATACAGATATGCCGTAAATTCCTCATTGTCTATGACGCCGCCATATACCGGCTCGGCCTTACTCGTGGGCCAATAATAGTTTCTGCCATTCGTCAGGCCGGAAAGAACGTCAAGGGTTGGGCCGGTATAGCGCAGAACCGACCATTCTTCTTTTTGGTTCATTTGCCGGATCCTATCGCGCAGCCGGATAAGCTTTTCCGCGATATCGGGCGCAGCTTCATGCGCGGCAATTTGCTCGTCCAGCGCACGAAAGTAATCCTCATAGCTGTCAAAGCCATAGGGAAATATGGCCTCCGGTGAACCAATAAGCCGCTCGGCTTCATAGAGCGGCCCGGCAGGATAGGCAAAGACCTCGCCGCCCTTCTCCCGACAGTAGGGCAGGAGATTATATTTTTTGTGTTCCTTGGGTATGTATGGCATAAAGCCGCCCCCTCGCATAAGCCTTTTCTCTGCGTCCCCCTCGCTTGGCGGTTGCCGGCTCATACCTTATCCGTCCGCTTTCCCTTCGGCCAACTCGAAAGAAAACTGTATCTCGGATTCTATACAGGCAGAAATACGAACAGGCGCAAAACAAGCGGCCGCCTCTTGCGGGACAGAAAAGACCCGTCCCGCAAGGGGCGATTGCCGGCAGGCTAGGGGACGGCCGCGCCGGGCGGGTGCAGACGGGCCCTGTGCGGTCATCCTCTCGCGCCTGCATCCGGTCCCGCGTTTAAGCCTTTCTGGCCAGGAGCTTACAGATTTCCATCACGTCGGTAATGGTTATCTGCTTATCGCCGTCCAAATCTCCCCGCAGCAGCTCGTCTTCGGTAGGCTTCGTACCCGCCGACTGCCGGGCCAATACCTTGCAGGCCTCCATCACATCCTGGATGGTCACCTCTCCGCTCTTATCCATGTCCCCTTTGACGACGGCTGGAGGATTTTCCTGCTCCTCCGCCGCCTTCATAAGGGCGCTGAGCTTTTGCTCCTCCGCCTGGTACTCGGCCTGGCGGCCGGCGGGCAGGGAGCGGATATTCTCCAGCAGGGCCGCAATCTGTCCCTTTTTGGCGGCCAGATCCTGGTCGGTCTCGGACAGCTGGGCGGTCAGGCCCTTTATGTTTTGACTGATATCCACAATGAATTGGGCGTTTGGCACCCACTTGCCGCTTACAAAATCCCGGCCCCTGACCAGCAGCTTGTCGGCGTAGACCTCTATGTAAAGGCCTTGACTCCCCACCTTGCTTTCATCCGTATCGGTGGAAAGATACGCTACCGACGCGTCCTGGAACATATTCGCGTCAAACCCGTTTCCGGCATACATTGCACTTTGGATGTCGAATTCATAGTGGGAGTGTCCGCAGATAAAAACAACCTGGGGATACTGTTTGAACAGTTCCCGTATCTCGGCGTCTCTATTCACGCCGTCCCAGTTCTGTCCGGAGTAGGTGCCTGCGACGGTGTTATACAGCCCCTGGTGCAGAAAAACAAATATAGGCTGCATGCCGTCGGCCGCCTTTTCCAGCTCGGCCTTTAAAAACGCCATCTGATCATCGTAAAGGTGGGCGGCGTAGTGGTCCTCGCTGTGCTCTACATCCTGAGAGCCCAGCATAATAAAGGTAGCGTCCCCTATCTTCTTGGAATAATAGTTATGCGGCGTGTTGGTGTTTTTCAAAAAACGGTTGATAAGGATATCATAGTCGTCCCACCGCAGATCGTGGTTGCCTGGCGTACAGTAAATTTCAGGCAGGCCTTCAAAGCTGTTCACAATCTCATTATATTGTTGGTACTGTCCCTCTTCCCCATTATCCGACACATCTCCGACATTGATTATGGCAATACTGTCCGGATCATTCTTTTGTATATCCTCCAGCGCCATGCGAAGATGCCGGTTATGGATATGGTTGGGATCGGCCAGGATATGGGTATCCGAAAAGACTTGGAAAGAATACAGCGGCTGCTCCTCCACCATTGCACTGCCCGCGGGAAGCTCTGTATATACCGCTTCAGGCGACTGACTGTAGCCGTCATATACCGCATAAGCATACAGACGGGTCGCTCCATAGGGTATCATGGTGTTGGCCGTCAAAGCAAATTCTGTATGGCCCGTCTCCGCCGCCGGCGCCGGGATCGCTCCATAATCCGGCAGCGGGCCGGATTCGTCTCCCCAATACAGCCGGAAACCGGTCAGACCCTCCACGCCTCGGGGCGGCCCGATGGAAACCGAGCCGTCGGCATAGCCTTGGCGGGCGGCGGTGCGGTCGTAAGACAAGGTCAGGGGAGCCGGACAATCCGCCGAATCCCGCGCATTCAGCGTAAACGTGCAGGAAGCTGCAACGGCATAACCGCCGGAATCATCCGCAAAAAGATAAGCGTAATATTCTCCAGGCAAAAGCGCATCCATTGACGAGGGACCATGCGCATTGGTTTTCATATCGGTCGTGCCGTTTGGCTGGCCGACATCCCTCGTATACTGGTACACCAGAGACGGATTACCCGATCCGGGGGTATTATTATCGGCGGAATACACGCCGATCCAGGCGTCGGGATGGACCACGCCGCTATAGGTAAATACAGGACGTTCACCTAGGGGGTAGGCGCTTTTATCGGTTGTAATGGCCGCGCTGCTTTTTATGATAAAAGAATCTTTGTCCAGAATCTCATAGCCGTCGTCCTTCAACAGATAAATATCATATTCCCCAGGAGGCAGCGTCTTTACGTCGCCCCTGTCCGTATCTTTAAAATCCATCGTTCCATCCGGCTGACCCGTCTTATAGGTGTATTCATACACCGTCGAATTAATTTGGCCGAGCACATCCCCTTTATTGTAAATGGCAATCCAATCCAGGCCGCCGGTCCCCGTATACTGGACGGAGATGTCGTCACCCTGTACATATTCCCTGCGCTCCAGCGTCATGGTAGGCGTCTGCGCCGCAGACGGAATCGACGCCATGCCGCCCAACAGCCCCAATGTCAGCGCCCCCGCTATCCAGTGGGAAAGTCTACGCGAAAATTTCATATCCATCTCTCCTTCTTTTATATTAACTTCTGATGATCCGAGATTCTAAAGTCAGTATAGCATAAGAGATTTGGATTTTAAAGGATATATGTTGATTTGTTTTTATTTTTGTGGATTTATTTATAAATAAGTGACGTTATTTGTGGTAAATAGCAATGCCTTGCTTTTGATATTTTTTTTCGATCTCCTTTGAGAGTTTGGAATCGGTTACAATTCCCTCCACCTCGCTGAGGGAACCGATACGAATCATAGCATTCCGTTCAAATTTGCTGCTGTCAACCAGAACGTAATTAACGGCCGAATTCTTCATAATCTTCTTTTTTATAATAATCTCCTCCATGCCAAGATCGGTCAGACCGCCTGTAAGGGACACCCCGCTCATGCTGATAAAGCCCACGTCGGCGTGAAGGGAATCCATATTTTCCTCGGCCATAGGGCCTACGATAGATTGCTCGCCTTGGCGCACGATGCCGCCGGGAATCAGAAGGGTAAAGCCCTGTTTTGCGGATAATTCATTGACGATAGGCAGATAATTGGTGATGACCGTCAAAGTATGGAATCGCTTTTTCAGCGCGATGGCGGCGGCATGATTGGTGGTGCTAGCGTCCATCATGACGATCTGCCCCTCCCGAACCATACGGCAGGCCGTCTCACCCAGCTCCAGCTTTTCCTCCCAGTATTTGACCTCTCGTTCCTCTCGCCGGGGAAGCTCCTCGGGCAGGATTGTACGGACTGCCCCGCCGTGGATCCGCCGTAGCAATTTCTGCGCTTCCATATATTTTAGATCCCGGCGAACAGTCTCAATGGAAACGCCGAACCGGGCGGCCAGCTCATGCACCCGCACCGTCCCCTGCTGGCCCAGTTGCTCCAGTATGGCGCTGTATCGTTCTTCAGTTAAATAAGCCATATTCTTCTCCTCGTAAATCGCAAAGTATTCCACAATAATCCACACGCCGATTTTGGAATCGCGTTTCGGCTGCGTTTTCATGCTGTCATTACGCATAAAGCTACGCCTAAGCTGAAACGATTTATCATGCTGCCATGCGCTGCGCGCGTGGCAGCATTTGGCATTCGCCCGGCCATCTAACCGCTTTGCGGACATTATACCATAGGCTTACGCCTATGGTATAATTGGCATCCGCTGGGCCATCCGTCGGGTATAACGTCCGCTTTGCGGACATTATACCATGAAGGTTCTCGCTGGTCAACGAATCACAACCCGCATGTCGTCATGAACCCGTAAATAGGCGCAAAAATCCCCGACGCGGTTGTCTGTTGACGCGCCGGGGACTTCGCGTGTGTTTTCACTTTTTCCGCGACGGAAGGTCACCCTTCCATCTGTCCGCCCAGGAAGGTGGCGGCCACTTGGATGAGCTTGACGTCGCTTTCGGTCGGCCAGCCCTGTCCGTCGGACAACAGCACCACCGCGCCCGACACGTCGCCCGACGCCACAATGGGAGCGGCCACGCCCATCTGCCGTTCCACGCCCTCCAGCGCGGTCATACGGCGGCTGTCCTCCTTGCTCATCACCAGCATGCGGCGGCCCTCCATGACCTCCTCCAAATGGGTGGAAACCCGCCGCTCCAGCACCTCCTTTTTGGAGATGCCGGCGGCGGCGATACAGTGATCCCGGTCACAGATAAGCACGGGGAAGGGGGTGCTTTTCACCAGCGCCTCGGCGTACTGGGTCGCAAAGACGGCCAGCTCGCCCACCGGCGAATACTTTTTAAAGATGACCTCGCCGTTGTTGTCGGTGTAGATTTCCAGCGGGTCTCCCTCTCTGATACGCATAGTGCGGCGGATTTCCTTAGGGATAACCACCCGTCCCAGATCGTCTATGCGGCGTACGATTCCGGTTGCTTTCATAAGCCATATTCCTCCAATTTACATTCGAGTATATAAAGTTCCTTGTATGAATCCGGCCGGTTGACCGATGATTTGCAAGTACTTGTAGTATCTGTCAATCAGAGAAAAATATGCTTTTTTTATGGATTATGGAGCTGGAAAAACCCGGTATTCATTTTAAGCGTTGTATTTCTTGCAGGCCGGGTACTTTTTCTTTTTTTATTTTTATTCCCGGGAGAGGTTTCGATTCAGATTCGCTTTTCTTTTTTGGGGCTGAGATAGAGACTTCGCGCCAGGATTGTCTGTATAGCTTCTTCCATACTTGATCAAATTTGCGCCGGAACGTCAGACGCCTCGCGTCCAGACGATGCAGAAAGAACAAAAGGATACTTGACGCGTACCCTTGAACCCACTAATAAAAAAACCGCCGCGGCTTTAAGCCGCGGCGGCGGAACATCCGGCTTTATTCAAATCTGTAATGCTTGGATATGGCCTCGGCAACCGACCAGACGCAGGACATGCCCTTAGGCAAGGTAACCAGGTCTCCCGGGGATATGTCCACCGCGCCCCCCTCAAAGGACAGGCGGGCCTTCCCTTTTGTAATCAGACAGGTTTCCGTATCCGAATAGAACCAATGAAACTCGGAGGGCTGGCAGCTCCAAACAGGACAGGCCTTCAGCTGCCTCAATTCGATTTCGCTGGGCTTTCTTACCACAATTGCCAATTGCACCGTCTCCCTTCTGACTAAACGCGCGTCGGCCGCGCGAAATAAACCTCTTCCATGCTTTATGCTTTTTTGCAGCGCGTTATGTCAATTCCTCTTGTCCTTTTATTTATATTATATCGCCTTTTTTCTTATATTGCAACAAGAATTGCGCTCAAAAATAATTTTTTCTAGTGAAAACGCGCACTCTCCAAAGCCGATTTGCTTTTCTTCCGACAAAAGGGGCAAAAAAAGAGGGAAAGCGGGAAGTTTCCTGTTGCCCGCAGAGGCGGGAGATGGTACAATTTATAATATATAGTTTAGCGCTGGGGAGACCTTTGCGTCCCAGCCTTTCACAAAAATTTACGCATAGCGTATACATCATTTCCCGGCGGGACGATTCCGGCCGCCGGCGGATTTTATGGAGGCGTACATATGGTTAGAAGAATCTTTGTGGAAAAAAAGCCGGGGTTCGACACCGAGGCCAAAAACCTGCTGTCCGATTTAAAGGACAGCCTGGGCCTTTCAGGGGTGACCGGCCTGCGGCTGTTCTGCCGGTACGATGTAGAGGGCCTGTCCGACGAGGAGTTTTCCCGGGCCAAGGGGACCATCTTCTCCGAGCCCAACGTGGACGTCGTATACGACGAGGAACTAAAGCTCTCCCCTGCCTGGCAGAGCTTTGCCACCGAATATCTTCCCGGCCAGTACGACCAGCGGGCCGATTCGGCCGCCCAGTGCGTCCAGCTGCTGACCCAGGGGGAACGTCCCCGGGTCCAGTCGGCCAAGGTCATCGCCCTCAAGGGCCGGATTTCCACGGCTGAGATGGAAAAAATCCGCGCCTACGTCATCAACCCGGTGGATTCCCGTCTGGCCGCCGAGGCAAAGCCCGAAACCCTGGATATGGTTCTGCCCGCGCCCGCTCCGGTCCCCCATGTGGAGGGCTTTATCGACTGGTCGGACGAGCAGGTGGCCGCCTACCACGCCTCCTTGGGCTTTGCCATGACCCCGGCCGACCTCTGCTTCTGCCGGGACTACTTTAAATCCGAAGACCGGGACCCCACCCTCACCGAGCTGAAGGTTATTGACACCTACTGGTCCGACCACTGCCGCCACACCACCTTTTTGACCAAGCTGGAGGACGTAAAGGTGGAGGAGGGGGCCCTATCGGCCGCTATTGATAAGGCTCTGTGGGCTTATTTGGCCGCCCGTAAGGAGGTCTACGGCCAGCGAGAAAAGGAGAAGGACGTCTCTCTCATGGACATGGCCACCATGGGGGCCAAGCTGCTCAAAAAGCGGGGGCTTATCCCCGATTTGGACGAATCTGAGGAGATCAACGCCTGCTCCATCTGCGCGCCGGTGGAGATTGATGGGAAAACCGAGGAGTGGCTGATTCAGTTTAAGAACGAGACCCACAACCATCCCACCGAGATCGAGCCCTTCGGCGGGGCGGCAACCTGTCTGGGCGGGGCGATTCGCGATCCCCTGTCGGGCCGGTCCTACGTCTACCAGGCCATGCGGGTCACCGGGTCGGGAGACC
>JAAVYX010000209.1 GCA_022791355.1 Clostridiales bacterium
ACAGCAAGCTCTTGCTGTGAAAGCCCCTTTGATTTTCTGATGGCTTTTATATTTTCGTTGAGCATAAGGGATTGCCTCCTTTCTTTCGTCACTCCTATTGTAGGCTAAACCGCCCGTTGCTACAAGCAACGCATTTTAACATTTTTTGAAAACAGCAAATTTCTCTTTGTATTACGGAAAAACCGGCTGCCGTCTATCCCATTCTTGCGCGCTCCTTTATCGCGCATATCTCTTTGCAGCGAATTATCCAGCATTTTTAATTATAAACATACTCCAAGCCGGAAAGGCCGGCCGGGACGGCCTTCAAGCCGTCCGCGCAAGGGCTGCGCACAGCCGCCTTGATAAGCCTGACAGCAGAAACGAAAAAGCCGCCTGCCAGTACGGCAAGCGGCCTTTGGGCGGGGGCATGTCCCCTTTTCATGAAAGCCTTTATGGGTGAACCGGTTCCTTGGGGCCTTATGCGTCGGTCAGACTGCACAGTCCCACAACCTGGTTGACCGGCAGGGAAAAAACGGCGGAAATGCCGCTGTCTTTCCCGCCGGCCCGCTCATTGATGGCCCGCATGACCTTTCTTTCATCCTGCTTTTTTACTACGATATACACCAGCTCCTGCTCCGACGCGATGGACATGCCGAAAAAGTGGTTGGCGTTGTTCTGGTTCACGCCCTTGGCGTGGATGATGGTGCCGCCGCCGGCCCCGGCCGAACGGGCCGCCTCCATAACCGAATCGGTGCGGCCCCTTTGGGCGATGGTCACCACAAGAGAAAAGCGGGGTTCCTCCATTTCCTTCACCTCTTTTTGGGGGATATCCTGTCCCTTTGTAAGATATTGCAGGCTGGCGGCGTTGGCCGCGCTTTGCAGGGGAATGGTAATGGCGATGCCGTTGCCCGGCACGTCGATCTGCATGGCGCGCATCAGGCCCCGCGGCAGCGCGGCCGACAGGCCGCCCGAGACTACGGCCGAAAGCATGACCTTTTCCGTTTTCTCAACGCCTAAGAGATCCAGCGTTTTCTTCTGGGCGGTGCCCTCGCAGAGGGCGGCGGTCATGACCTGCACCCCGTTGTCATAGAGATACCGGGCAAAGGCCTGGCCGTATTCCCGCTTGGTAATCGTAACCAGATAGTTCATATGGCTCATAACGGCTCCTCTTTAAAAGGAGATGATATCGTCGTCCGCTGGCGGAAGGGGCTCCTGCGCCGCGCTCTCTTCCTCGTCCTTACAGGTATGCTTATAGTATACGCCGATCAGCTGAACGGTTATCAAGGGGACCATGGCCACCATAGCCACCACGCCGAAAGCGTCCGCCGCCACGTTGCCGCCCGCGCTGTTACAGGTTCCCATGGCCAGGGGAAGCAGGAAGGTGGCCGTCATGGGATCAGAGGCCACGCCGCCTGAGTCAAAGGCGATGGCCGTGAAAAGGGGCGGTGTAAAAAAGGTAAGGATGGCGGCGATGAGATAGCCGGGAATCAGCAGATACAGAATCGGCAGGCCGGCGACGATGCGCAGCATGGCCAGCCCCACCGAAAGGGAAACGCCGATGGAAAGGCCCATGGACAAAGCCTTTTGGGGAACGGCTCCAGCCGTGATAGTGAGCACCTGCCGGTTGAGCACGTGGACGGCCGGCTCGGCGGCCACGATAAAGTAGCCGATGAGCATACCGATGGGAATGACGATCCAGTTGTGGGCCATACCGCCGATCAGGCTGCCGATATAGTTGCCCACCGGCATGAAGCCTACGTTTACGCCGGTGAGAAAGAGGACCAGGCCCACATAGGTATAGGCAAGGCCCACCCCGATTTTGGCAAGCTCCCCTTTTTGCAGACGGAGCTTAACAATCTGAAAGAAGAGAAAAAAGGCCAGAATGGGACAGAGGGACACGGCCACCTCGGAGGCGTATTTTGGGAAGGAAGCGGCGAACCTTCCCCAAAGCTCCCTGGAATCGGCTGGCTCCGGGATGGCGGCGGGGACGTATTCCCCAGCCGCGGTACCGTAAAGAATACCGAGGATCAGCACGGCCAGCACAGGCCTCACCGAACAGAGGGCCACCAGACCGAAGCTGTCGTTTTCCGCATCGCTGTCGTTTCGGATGGCCGCCACGCCCACGCCCAGCGCCATGATAAAGGGCACCGTCATGGGCCCGGTGGTAACGCCGCCCGCGTCGAAGGCCACCGAAAGGAAGACCGGCGGGACGAACCGGGCTAAAATAAAGACCAGAGCGTAAACCCCGATAAGCAGGTAGGAGAGCTTGACCCGCAGCAGCATACGCAGCATGGCCACCACCAGGAACACCCCTACGCCGGCGGCCACAGCCAGAATCAAGGTCATGTTTGGGATGCCGGGGACCTGCTCGGCCAGCACCTGCAGGTCGGGCTCGGACATAGTGATGAATATGCCCACCAGCAGACTGACCAGCACGATCAGCCAAACGCTGCGGGATTTGGTGACGGCCGAGCCCACATGGTTGCCGATAGGGGTCATGGCCAGGTCGGCGCCCAGGGTGAACAGGCCCATACCCAAAATCAGCAGCAGGGTCCCCAGTACGAAGCCCATCAGCAGGCCGTTTGGAACCGGGGCGATGGAAAAGCAAAGCAGAAACACAACGCCTGTCACCGGCAGCACGGAGGACAGGGATTCCTTGCATTTTTCCGATATTATGGTTCGATTGTTTTTCAGCAGCGGCAGCTTGGACCTGCTCACAAAACACCTCTCTTGCTCCAATGGGTAAGCAGCGGATGGGTATATAACATATACGCAAAGAAGCGGATGCGTAAGCAAAAGCCTATACGCTTTGCCTAAATTTCTGTGACGCCCTGCCTAGTGCCTTCCTGTCCTCTCGGTTTACCGCCGCCTTCCCGGCTTGGCGCCCAGGGCTGGCCAAAAGCCAGACCGCGAGGGCCTCTTGTAGAAAGCAATGCGATGCGCTTTAGAGCCGGGAGGCTGGAAGTCGGTTGATATAGATGAGATTCGTAGTCTATGTCTGACTATCTTATCAGGGAAAAGGCATAGGCTTCCTCTGCCATTATAATACAATTTTATAAAAAAGTCGACTCGGACAGCGATCCATCTTTTAAAGAGTACGCTTCTATCTGCATGTTATGTACCAGGCCGTTTGAAAAGGCGGGGATTTGGGATAGTTTGAACCCGTTCTTCCGGCGGCCTGGTGCGCTCAAGTAAATAGTATTCAATAAACGCGCTTAATACGTTGCGCGTACCGTCTACCTTGGGGGGCGAATACGCACAGTAGCCGCCCAAGGGGCGGCCCTCACGGGCGGCCAAAATGAGAGCCGTCGGAGAACTAGCAGCGTTCTCGGATATAGGCGGGCGAAAACTCGCCTATATCCTGTGGCCTTGCCAGCTCCCGTTTTGGCACGCCGCTGGATCCTGCGGAATTTCGCGGAAGGTTAAATTCCACAGGCCGGCAACCGAGATAACGCGGCTTGCGGCGATTTTATCCCCGCAAAACCGTATGATACCTTGTCAATCGATGGTATGGTTAACCCATTTAGTTCGATGACTAGCCGGCGCTACGGAAGCGTTGCAGTTAATGGAGATCAAAAAATTACGCCCGGCCATTTGGACGGGCGCTTGTAAGGATGATACAAAAAGATCCCCGGAAGCGTTACAGTAAGCTGAGTTAAAAATTACGCCCGGCTATTCAGCCGGGCGTTTGGTCGGAGTGACAGGATTCGAACCTGCGGCATCCTGCTCCCAAAGCAGGC
>JAAVYX010000210.1 GCA_022791355.1 Clostridiales bacterium
ATACCGGACGGATGGCCCCTCGCCGAGGACGGCGGGGATGCCAAATTATACCATGTGCTTGCGCACATGGTATAATAACCGCAAAGCGATTATTATACCTGACGGGATGGCCCCATGCGCAGAGCGCGGGGATGCCAAATTATATCATAGGCTTGCGCCTCCTTATATTATACCCAACATGGCAGCCCCGGGTCTTGCGCGCTTTGACAGAAGTCGGCCGTGGGCCGAACAGGGATACGGGAAAGGCCGCGTGCAAAAGACCCGGAAATTGAAAGGAGCGTTCCGTATGCCGGACACAAAATACGCCCAGCTGCTGGAGGCTGCCCGCGAGGCTCGGGAAAACGCCTATGCGCCCTACTCCCATTTTCAGGTGGGGGCCGCGCTGCTCAGCCGGGACGGCCGTATTTTCACCGGCGTCAACCTGGAAAACGCATCCTATCCCGCCGGCCTTTGCGCCGAACGGGCCGCCCTGGCCGCCGCCGTTACGGCGGGCATCCGGGAATTTTCGGCCCTTGCGGTCTGCGCCGGCGGACAGGTCACGCCCTGCGGCCTCTGCCGTCAGGCCCTGTCCGAATTTGGAGATATGGACGTTATCTGCGCCGTCCCGTCGGGAGAGCCGCGGCTTTTCCGGCTGTCAGAGCTTCTGCCCGCCGCCTTTCGGCTGGATTGAACCCCGCCCGTTTAGCTGAAAGCCGTCATGGACGGAATATCGCCCTACCCCTCCGCAATACCGTCTGCCAGGCGCATCCACCGAGACAAGCATCGCCCCTGGAAAGAGGATACCTTCCATGTAAAATTTGCATAAAATTTACAACAGAGCAGAAAGGAAAGATGGAGTATGAAAATTTCGATGTTATGCAAACGGGTTGGCGCAGCCATGTTGGCCGCCGCCCTGTGCGGGACCTTACTGGCAGGCTGCGGCGGGGAGAAGGCCGAGGACAAGGGCAGCGTCAGCGTGCTGACCTACGAGGGCTATTTCCCCGACAATGTCGTGGCCAAATTCACAGAGGAGACCGGGATCAAGTGGCAGTTTACCGCCGCCTCCTCCAACGAGGAGATGTACGACAAGCTGCGCACCTCTCCCGAGCTCTACGACGTCGTCCTCTGCGGCGACTACATGCTGGACACCATGGTAAAGTCCGATATGCTGTTGGCGCTGGATAAGGGCAAGCTCTCCAACTACGGCAATCTGGACCCCGACTTCCAGGGCAAGTTCTACGATCCCGACAACGCCTATACCGTACCCTACGCCGCGGGCAGCCCGGTGCTCATCTACAATCCCGAGAAGTCCCCGGCCCTTTCGGCCTTTGCCGACCTGTGGAAGCCCGAGCTGGCCGACAGCGTGGTTTTGCTGGACGATATCCGGGTCATCCAGGGCTTTGCCGCCCAGTCGTTAGGCTACGACCTCAACGAGACCGACCCGGCCAAGCTGGAAGAAGTGAAAAACAAGCTGATTGAGCTCAAATCCAACATCAAGCTCTTTGACTCCAACACCCCGCACAACGCCCTGGTCAGCGGCGACGCGGCCGCCGGCTTCATGTTCTGCTCCCAGGCCGCCACGGCCCTGGCCGAGAACCCCAATTTAAAGATCGCCTTCCCCGCCGAGGGGGCCGGCTTCGGCATCGACTGTATCGCCATACCCAAGGAGGCCAAAAATGCCGACAACGCCTACGCCTTCCTAAACTTCATCCTGGACGGGGAGAACAGCGCCATGGCCAGCGAGGGCATTCTCTACATTTCCTGCAATAAGGCGGCGGCCGCTCATTTGTCCGACGCTTTCAAGAGCAATCCGGCCGTCTATCCCCCCGACGGCGTGATGGAAAAGGCCCAGTTTATCCTGCCTCTGGACGACGACGCCACCGCGCTCTACACCGATAACTGGACGGCCGTCAAGAACAGCTGATGGGCGATATGCACGAATGCGGCCTCAAATGCGTGGCGCTGGAGCAGGTGGGCGTGAAAAAGGGCGGCCAGGTCCTCCTGGACGACGTGAGCCTGGAGCTGCGCTGCGGCGGCATCACCGCCGTCATCGGGGCCAACGGGGCGGGTAAGACCACCATGCTCCGGGCCATACTGGGGGACCAGCGGCATACCGGCAGGGTCCTCTTTTCCGACCACAACGGCAACGAGGTGGAAAAAATCAAAATCGGCTACGTCCCCCAGAAGCTGGATTTCGACGTGTCCTCTCCCGTAAGCGTGACCGATCTGTTCGCGGCGGTGGGGGCCCGCCGCCCGGCCTTCCTAGGCCCGGGCCGGGCGCGGCGGGACCATATCCGGACCTGTCTGGAGCAGGCGGGCTGCGAGGCTTTGGCCGGCCGGCGGCTGGGGGAGCTGTCGGGCGGGGAGCTCCAGCGGATCATGCTGGCCCTGGCCCTGGATCCCATCCCCGACCTGCTGATTCTGGACGAGCCGGTTTCAGGCGTGGACGCGGGAGGTCTGGAGCAGTTTTACAAAACCGTCTCCGAGCTGCGCCGGCATTACCATATGGCCATCGTGCTGGTCTCCCATGATTTGGAACTGGTGGCCCGGTACGCCGATAACGTAGCCCTTATCGGGGGCAGGCTGCTGGCCTATGGCCCGCCCGACTACGTCTACGCCGGCGACGCCTTCAAGCAGGTTTTCGGCGGGCTCCAACCGCTGCCGAAGGGAGGGGCCCGCTGATGGATTTTGTCTATGAGCTTCTGGGAAAACTGCCCTTTTCTTTCCTTTCCAGCGCCTTTATGAAAAACGCCTTGCTGGCCGTTCTTTTCAGCTCCATCCTTTTCGGTATGATCGGCACCCTGGCGGTGGATAACAAAATGGCCTTTTTTTCCGACGCGCTGGGCCATTCGGCCATGACCGGCATCGCCTTAGGGGTGGTGCTGGGGGTGCGCAACGAGCTGATTTGCCTGATCGCTTTTGGAGTGCTTATGGCCCTTCTTATCAATAAGGTCCGGGAGGGGGGCACCGCCTCCACCGATACGGTTATCAGCGTCTTTTCCTCCACCGCCCTGGCCTTAGGGCTGATGCTGCTCTCCAAGTATCAGGGCGTGGGCAAATATTCGGCCTACTTAGTGGGGGATATCCTGTCGGTCAGCCGGCAGGAGGTGGTTTTGCTCTTTGCCGCCCTGCTGCTTGTAGGCGGGGTCTGGTGCGCCGTCTACAACAAGCTGATGCTTATCGCGGTCAACCGTTCCCTGGCCGCCTCCAGAGGGGTAAAAACGGCGCTGTACGAGAATATTTTCTCGGTCATGGTGGCGGTGGTGGTTATGCTCTCCATCAAGTGGGTGGGGGTGCTGCTCATCAACTCCCTGCTCATCCTGCCCGCGGCCGCCGCCCGGAACATTTCCCGCAGCGTGCGGCAGTACCATTTGTTCTCGGTGCTTTTCGCCGTCGCCTCGGGACTGGGCGGGCTGATCGCCTCCTGGTATCTGGCGGCCTCCTCAGGGGCGGTCATCGTTATGCTCGCCGCCGGGATTTTCTTTGTGACCTACTGTATGCGCAAGCTGTTTGGCCGGTAAGCATACGGCGCAAACAAAAGATAGGCTGCGTAAAAAGGAATAAAACCTGCCGATTGATTTCGGCAGGTTTTATTTTTGTTCTAATATTGTGTACCATCGATTACAAAGGATCATACGGTTTTACGGGGGAAACCCACGCAAACTGCGTTGTCTTGGTTGCCGGCCGTAAGGTAGCCGAGCGAAGCTCGGTACGCGGGCCGCTCCACAGAGCGGCGACTGGCGGCCGTCCTTTAGGACGGCTAGCTGTCGCCCGCCTACATCCGAGAACGCTGCAAGCTTTCATTTTGGCCGCCCGTGAGGGCCGCCCTTTGGGCGGCTACCGTGCATATTGCCACCAAGGCAGATAGCATTGCAAACGATTGACATTCGGACAAAAAATGGGATTTCCATTACTGCATTTCCTGTTCTAATCCGGCAAAGCAATCGTCGTAAGAGCAATTATATATCTTTTTTAAGGCTAACGATCACACTTGCTTTTATATTCAGTTCGCCGGATTCATATTTCGCGTAGGTTGTTCTGCCTATATCGCAGCCTCTGCGCTGAAGTTCGGTACACAGCTTTTCCTGCGATAATCCCGCCTTATTTCGCAACACACGAAGATTTGCGCCCATATGTAAATCTCTCCTGATTTTTTGTTCCATGGCTCTACCTCGCAAATCGTTTTGACCAGTATTGGTTGCAATAATTTATAGTTTATGCTATACTGAGACAAAATATTGACCGCTATACCGGTCTGTTTTGCGAGGTAAAACCATGTTAGCATGTACTTTTTTCGGGCATAAAGATACGCCAAAAGAAACAGAGCCGGCACTAAGGTCGGCTCTTGTTAATTGAATCGAAAATAAAAATGTCCTTACATTTTATGTTGGCAACCATGGAAGCTTTGACTGCATGGTAAAACGACGCCTGATTGAACGAAAAGAAATTTACTCCATAGACTATGCGGTGGTACTGGCCTACCTTCCCGGCAAGAAATATGACCCAGGGCAAAAAGTGCCTGTTGACGCCATCCTTCCCGACGGCATCGAAACAGTCCCGCGAAAATTTGCAATTAACTATTGCAATAAATGGATGCTTGAACAGTCCGATTATGTTGTTACCTATGTCAAGCGCACAATCGGCGGTGCGGCACGGTTCAAGGGACTAGGGGCAGTTTGAAAAATCGGAATTGCCGTCATATTCTATATTCTACACATAAGGGGGTCCACTGCGTCAAAAATGCTGGGAATACACAAAGTATTCCCGCGCTTTTTTCCTTGTGGCCACTCGTCCTGTGCGAAAAT
>JAAVYX010000211.1 GCA_022791355.1 Clostridiales bacterium
ACCTGATCTGGGTGCTGACCGAAAAGGGCATAGAGGAGCAGGGAACCCATCAGGAGCTGATGGAACGGGGCGGGGTTTACAGCCGTCTCTACCGGATGTATCAGGATAATATGCAAAATGAAGGCTAGAAGCTGTTTCGGGTAAGCCGTCGGGCCTGCCCGGAAATGGGGAGCGTCCAGCCGTTTGGCTGCTTGTATCGTGAAAGCGATGCAAAAGAAGGATATGCTTCTTTTGCAGTCTGCGGCGCGTATCGCCGCGGAAGGCCGCGGCTGCGGCCTTGCTTTAGACATATAGGCGCGCCTTGCCTGCTTTGCGCGTCCAGAGGACCAGGGGCCCGCTGGATGAAAAAACGCAATAGGGTGCGTCGCTTATATACCAACTGAAAAAGAAAGGGAAGGGGATTTATGACGGAAGCCGGACAGGGGTCTTTCGCGCCGCGGACGGGCGGGACGGCGGGGGGCAGCTTTACAAAGGGCCTGCGAAACGGCCTGCCCATCGGTCTGGGCTACCTTTCGGTCTCCTTTACCTTTGGGATCATGGCCGTCGCCCAGGGCCTGCCGGTCTGGGCGGCCGTGCTGATATCCATGACCAACCTGACTTCCGCCGGGCAGTTTCAAGGGCTGGACGTGATCGCGGCGGGGGGCGGCCTGGTCGAAATGGCTTTGACCCAGCTGGTCATCAACCTGCGCTACGCTCTGATGTCCCTCTCTCTTTCCCAGAAGCTGGACCGCCGGGTGACCCCGGCCGACCGGCTGGGTATTTCCTTTTTTAATACCGACGAGATCTTCGCCGTGGCCAGCAGCCAAATCGACCCCATCGGCCGCCGGTTCTGCTACGGTCTGGCCGTAGCGCCCTATATCGGCTGGACCGGGGGCACCGCGCTGGGCGCGCTGGCCGGCAGTCTGCTGCCCGCCTCGGTGCGGTCGGCCCTGGGGATCGCCATCTACGGCATGTTTCTGGCCATTTTTATCCCGGCCGCCAAAAAGAGCCGGGCGGTGCTTGCGGTGGTGCTGACGGCCGTGGCTCTGAGCTGCGTCTTTCGCTGGGTCCCCCTTTTCCGGGGACTGTCCGGCGGCTTTGCCGTTATCCTCTGCACCGTGATCGCCGCGGCCCTTGGAGCGGTTCTCTTCCCCGTACGGGACCGGCCCGCTGAGGCAGGGGATAAAGGAGCGGACGAAGGGTCCGGTCAAGGGTTAAGGGAAGGGGGAAGGACCCTGTGACTACTGGAAAACTGCTGCTTTATATCGCGGTCATGGCCGTCGCCACCTATCTTGTACGTATGCTTCCTATGATTCTATGCAAACGAAAAATCCGCAACCGCTTTATTTTATCCTTTTTACAGTACATACCCTACGCCGTGCTGGGGGCCATGACCTTCCCGGCCATCCTCTATTCCACCGGCAGCCTCTGGTCGGCCTTGGCCGGGCTGGGCGCGGCGGCGCTCTTGGCCTGGTGGGAGCGAGACCTTTTGCTGGTGGCGGTTTCGGCCTGCGGCGCGGTGTTTCTAACCGAGTGGATACAACGGCTGATAGCCGGCTGATCGATAGAATTTATCATATCAAACGGAGGGACATTTCTATGATGCGGAAAATCTGTAAACGTCTTTGCGCCTTGACCCTGACCGCCGTGATGGCGGCGGGAAGCCTCGCCCTGTCCGGCTGCGATACCAGCCTGGACAAAAAGTTTGGCCTTACCCCTAAGGACCCGGTTTCCCTGGACCTCTGGCACTATTACAACGGACCCCAGAAGGAGTCCTTGGACCGGCTGGTGACCGAGTTTAACGAGACGGTGGGCATGGAAAAGGGAATCGTTGTGACGGCGTCCAGTCAGGGCAACGTCAACGACCTGATGAACAAGGTGCTGGATTCGGCCAATAAAAAGGTGGGTGCGGAACCGATTCCCGACATTTTCGCCGCCTATGCCGACACGGCCTACGCCATCGACCAGATCGGTCTGGCCGCCGACCTGGATCCCTACTTTACCAAGGAGGAGCTGGACAGGTATCTGGCCGGTTACCTGGAGGAGGGCCGGTTCGACGCCGAGAACCATCTGAAGATTTTCCCGGTGGCCAAATCCACCGAGGTCATGATGCTCAATAAAACCGATTGGGATAAATTCGCCGCCGCCACCGGCACGGAGCTCTCCCAGCTCTCCACCATGGAGGGATTGATAGAGGCCAGCCGGAAATACTACGAGTGGACCGACAGTCTTACCGACGCGCCGGACGACGGCAAAGCCCTCTTCGGACGGGACGCTATGGCCAATTATATGGTGGTGGGCGCAAAGCAGCTGGGCCAGGAAATCTTCTCGGTGTCCGGCGGCGAGATGACGGTAGGCGCGGACAAGGATACCATCCGCCGGCTGTGGGACTGCTATTATGTCCCCTTTGTCAACGGCTATTTCGGAGCCTACGGGAAATTCCGTTCGGACGACGCCAAGACCGGGGCCCTTCTGGCCTGCGTGGGCTCTACCTCCAGCGCCACCTATTTCCCCCAGCGGGTGTATACCAACGACGACGATGGCTATCCCATCGAGGTGCTGGTCATCGAGCCGCCCTGCTTTGAGGGCGGGGAGAAGGTGGCCGTCCAGCAGGGCGCGGGTATGGTCGTCACCAAGTCGGATGAGAAGACCGAGTACGCCGCCGCCGTTTTCCTCAAATGGTTTACCGAGGCCCAGCGGAATATGAAATTCGTAGTGGAAACCGGCTACATGCCGGTGGAAAAGGCGGCCAACGACGTAAGTCTGGTGGAAAGCGCCCTCCAGGACGTGGACGCTTCCGCCTGTCTGCAGGATACCCTGAAGGTGGGGGTGGGCATGACCCAGACCCATCAGATGTATACCACCAAGGCCTTCCGCGGCGGCGCGGCCGCCCGGGCGGTGCTGGAAAACGCCATGAACGATCAGGCCAAGGCCGACGCGGCCGCCGTTCAGGCGCTGGTGGACGGCGGCCAGACCAGGAAGGACGCGGCCGCCCAGTACACCACCGACCAGCATTTTGAAGAGTGGTATCAGGATTTCCTGCAAAAAATAGCCGATGCGGTGAAGACGGCCGCATAGAGATGAGGGGACGGCGACGGGATGGCGTCTTTCCCTTCTCATCGGAAAGCGCGCAGGCAAAATTTGACGGGGACAGAGGAGGCGTACGCATGAAAAAATGGATCAAACCGCCGGGCAATTCCATTTTGCGGCGGCTTCTGTTCCCCATGATACTGGTTATGCTGGTGCAGATGATGCTGCCCTTCGGCACCATTTTGTTCGGCGGCACCATCGGGCAGCTCAATCAGAACGCCTTTGAACTGGTGAATGAGCGGGTGAGCAACCGCAAATATTATCTGGAAGACGACATGGTCCAGCGGTGGTCGGAGATCACCGGGTCGGCCCAGGCCCTGGAGGCCGCCGCCGACGCCTTTCTGTCCCAGCGGGGCATCACCGCCGCGCAGCTGAGCCGGGGCAGCGAAGACGCGGACGAGCTGCTGTATCAGGCCTCCAGCGAGCTGATCTACCTGCTGCGCAAAAACGAGGTCACCGGCGTGTATTACATCCTGGCCGGAGAAGGCGAGACGGCGGATAACGGGACGATCTATAAAAATGGTCTCTTTATCCGAAACGCCGATCCCGCCACCCGCGCGGCGGACAATTCCGACTTGATTATCGAGCGGGCGCCGGTATCGGTGGCCCGGCGGCTGGGCATCCCCATGGACGTGGGCTGGCAGCGCTGGTTTGCCTTTAGGCCGGACGGTACGGGCGACGGATACGACAGCTTTTATAAGCCCTTCCGGGCCGCGCAGGCGGCCCGGCGTACGGATTACCGGGAGTTTGGGTACTGGAGCTCGGCCTACCGGCTGGAGAAAGAAAATCTGGATAAAATTTCTTATTCCATCCCCCTCTGTCTGTCCGACGGGACGCCTTACGCCGTGCTGGGCGTCTCCATTACCCTGGACTATCTGGCCAAGCAGCTTCCTTACGACGAGCTGTTCAGCGACAAAAAGGGCTCCTATCTGCTGGGCATCCAAGGACAGGATTTGCAGCTTTCCTGTCTGGTGGGCACCGGTCCGACCTTTACCCGCTTTTTCGGCCAGACCCAGGAGGTCGCCTTGGAAAAGCAGCCCTCCTACCAGGGCGGCTACCGTTTGATTGGCGCTTCCCAAAAGAATGAGAAGATATTCGGCTGTTTGCAGGAGCTGCACCTGTACGACCGCAATTCCCGCTTTGAAACCGAGCGGTGGGTTTTGATAGGCTTGGTGCCGGAAAAGGAATTGATGTCCTTTTCCAACCGGATACAGACCAATGTGCTCATCAGTATGTCCGTCTCCCTTGTTTTTGGGCTGATCGCCGTTTGTATCACCGGCGGCTGGCTGGCCCGGCCGGTTGCGGGGCTGGCCCGCCAGGTGAAAAACAGCAATCCCAGCCAGCCGGTAGACCTGGAACGCACCCGCATCTCCGAGCTGGATGAGCTGGCGGCCTCCATCGAGCGTCTGAGCAGGGACGTGGCCGAGTCGGCCTCCAAGCTCTCCAAGATCCTGGATACGGCCGGCGTAATGGTAGGCGCCTTTGAGTTCCGGCGGAAGGACGGACAGGGAAAGGTTTTTTACACCCAGTCCTTCCTGTCCATGACGGGGTTGGCGCCGGACGGGAGCGCCCAGGGCTTTGGCTATATGGAGCTGGATAAGTTCCGGGAAAAGGTTGAGCCTCTCATCCAATATCAAGAGAGCAGCGACGAGAAAAACGGGATTTTTGTCTTTCGCATTCCCGTGGCGGACGGCGGCTACCGCTGGATTCGCATCAAGCGGGTGGAGGAAAACCATTCCTATCTCGGCGTGGCCGTGGACGTTACCGCCGACGTGGAGGCCAAGCAGCGGGTGGAGTATGAGCGGGATAACGACCCGCTAACCGGCTTGATCACCCGGCGGGGCTTCCGCACCCGTCTGGCCGAGCTTTTCTCCCGGCCGGAACGGCTGGGAGTGGGCGCGCTGATTATGATGGACCTGGACAATATGAAATATGTCAACGACACCTATGGGCACGATTATGGGGACGAGTATATACGCTGCGCCGCCGACGTCCTCAAAAAATTCATTCCCTTCGGCGCGGTGGCCGCCCATATGTCGGGAGACGAGTTTTATATGTTCCTGTACGGCTATAAGGATCAGGAAGCTGTGCGGCAGCTGCTTGACGAACTGCAAAGAGAGATCAAGAACACTTATCTGACCTCTATAGACAGCGAGGTCATTAAGCTGCGGGCGTCGATTGGCTATGCTTGGTATCCGGCCGATTCCCAGTCCTATGAGGAGCTGATTCGGTTTGCGGACTTTGCTATGTACACCGTTAAGCACACCACCAAGGGCGATTTTAAGGCCTTCGATATGGAGACCTATAAAAAGGAAGCCTATCTGCTGCACAACCGAGAGGATCTCAATACCCTCATAGACGAGGAGCTGGTGGAGTATCACTTCCAGCCGGTTGTCGACGCGCGTACAGGCGAAATTTTCGGTTATGAAGCGTTGATGCGTTCCACCATGGAAACCCTTCGTTCCCCCGAGGAAATACTGGCCATCGCCCGGTCTCAGTCCAAGCTGGCCGATATCGAGCGGCTGACTTGGTTCCACGCCCTGCAAAGCTTCACATCGCATTTCAAAGCGCCGGGACCCCGAAAACTCTTTATCAATTCCATCCCCAATCAGCGGCTGAGCGACGAGGATGTGGAAAAGCTGGAACAGCAATACGGCGGCTATCTCTCACAGGTGGTCGTGGAACTGACCGAGGAGGAAAAGCTCAATCAGGAATTTACCGATTGGAAGAAGACCTTGGTCAAGCGCTGGCAGGCCGATATGGCGCTGGACGACTTTGGAACGGGTTATAACGGCGACGTGGTGCTTCTGGAGCTGACGCCCAACTTCGTTAAAATTTCCAATGAGCTAATACGGGGCGTCGACCGGGACGAGGGACGGCAGAAAATTCTGCAAAACCTCTTGTCCTACGCCTCCAAGCGGCAGATTCAGTCCATCGCGGAGGGCGTGGAAACCGAAGAGGAGCTGCGTTACCTCATCCGCGCCGGCGTGGATTACGTACAGGGCAATTGGCTGAGCCGTCCGTCCGCTGCGCCGGCTCTGTTTGTCAGCGAGGAAATCGTCGGTATCATCCGAGACGCGCAGAAGAGATAGAAACGGCCTGGCCGGTTTTATCGGCGTAAAATGGAAGATCCTACAAAAGCCCGCGGTTTTCGCGGGCTTTTGTAGGAAAAACTTTGACAAAGAGAGCGAGATGTGATACACTAAGACCAAGTAAAAGAATGGTTTTATAGCTTTTTTCTTTACCGATTGGATCGGGCGTCAGGCATAGGATGTATGCCAAGTTCCCCGTAATTCGATCGGTTTCGTCGGTTTTGGCCTTTTGTCCTTCTCTCGGTAAGTCCCATTGTATGAAGGAGCGTTGACTGTGGGCAGACTATTGGTAGTGACGTCCGGAAAGGGCGGGGTGGGCAAGTCCACCGTGGCCGCCGGTCTGGGCTGCGCCCTGGCCCGCCGGGGCCGGTCGGTGCTGCTGCTGGATATGGACGAGGGGCTGCGCTGCCTGGATTCCATGCTGGGCCTGTCCGAACAAACGGTGTTTGACTTGGGAGACGTGCTGCGGGGGGAACGTTCGCCGGAGGACGCGCTGCTGCCGGTGGAGGGCTATGAGGGATTCTTTTTGTTGGCCGCCCCCCTGCGGGCCGGCGTAATCGACCGGGCCGACGTGGAGGCTCTGACCGGCCGGCTGATCGACCGGTACGACGACGTGATCCTGGACTGTCCCGCCGGTATTGACCGGGGTTTTCGCTTTTCGGTGCCGCCGGGTTCCCAAGCCCTGGTGGTGGTCAATCATGAGCCGGTTTCGGTGCGGGACGCCGCCGTGGTGGGCGGTATGCTGGAGGAGCTGGGGATCTATCCTCGTTTGATGGTTCTCAATAAGTTTGATAAAAAGCGTATGCAGGCCGGCTGCTTCCCCACTATCGACAGCGTAATCGACGGTTCGGGCCTCCGCTTGGCCGCCATCGTGCCGTATGACGACGGGGTGGCCATAGCCGCCGCCAAGGGCCAGCCCCTG